>DATLPP010000174.1:0-6292 GCA_035535615.1 Candidatus Udaeobacter sp. | reverse complement strand
CGTTCGATCCGATCCCCAAGGAATACGCGCGCGACGGTGAGGTCCGAGCGCTGCCCATAAAACTGACGGTAATCGTCGAACAGCGGGACGAGGTCGTCGAGATCCTTAATCGATCCGCGGACGATTTGAATACCTGCCATGCCCACACAGTAGGGTTCGCAAGGGTGAGCGCGATTGTTCGCCGCGTTCTCTTTGGGCTCGCGTTCTTGTTTGTCATGGTGAACTTCCACGAGATCGGCCACACGGTATTCGCGAGGCTCCTGGGTGATGATTCCGCTCATTACGCGCTCTACGAGGCGTACGGACGAAGCACCTGCATGGGCTGCAACCTGTACGACTCCTCACGGATGGGAGACCTCGCGAATGTGCTCGTCAATTTCGGCGGGGTCATCTTCACGCAGCTGCTTTGCTGGGTGGCAGTCCTTCTTCTCTCAGCCGGCGAGAGGGTCGCAATAAAGCAGTGGATGCTCCTGTCGGTCATCGGCATCACGTGGTTAGGCGACGCGATCCTTCAACTCGTGCAGGGCCTTCTGGCCAGCGTCTCGCAAGTGTTGCCACGTGGGCCGGAGAGCACCTACACCGACTATCAGGCCGTCGTGTGGTTCTTGCGGGACCAAACCGGCGTAGCCGCATCGGCGTTACAGGCGGCGCTCGTCGTGGCAACGCTCGCGTATAGCGCGGTGCTGTTGTTCGCGACCCGATGGGCCCTCAAACGGGGGTCGCCTCGTTAGGCGTTCGCAGCCGCCCCGCGAGCAGCACGCCCCCGATCGCGAGTGCGCCGGCCAATAGGTCGGCGATCGCGACCCCGACGACGGCGCTGCCGAAGCTCGCGACCGCGGCGGCCACCGCGACGGCGCCGATGCCCGTGCCGAGAGCGGTCCCGAGGATGTCGGCGAGTTGCATCGACGATGCGCTTGCGCCCTCGCTGCCCGCAGGGGCGTGGCGCAACACGGTGAGCGAGATCGAGCTGTACGCCATGCCGATACCGAGTCCAGCGACACCCCACGCCGGAACGCAGAACCACGCGGGCGTCGCTTCCGTCAGCACAGAGACCATTCCAGCGATGCCCACCGCGACGAGCAGAAACCCGTTCCGCACGAGCGGCGCGGGGCCGACGCGAAACACCGTGCGCTCCTGGATCCAGGCGCCGGTGGTCCACGCAAGAGTGCCCGCGGTGAGCGCGATCCCTGAGAGGACCACGCTCTCGCCGCGGATCGTCGTCACGGTCAGGGGCACGAAGATGTCCGGCGCGAAGAAACTGAACGTGAGCAATCCCCTCGACAACACCGCCGAGGGGAGCGCCCCGTGCGCGGTGAACGTGCCGGCCGGCATGAGTTTGCGCAGTGCAGGGACGCCCAGCACAAGCCCGACCGCGACAAGCGCGGGGGACACGACGATGTCGCGTGCCTGCAGGCCGGCGAGCGCGAGGCCGGCCCCGGAGGCAAGGCGGACGGCATCCAATAACACGCGGCGAGCAACGCGATCGGGGTTGCCGGGAACGCTGCGTAATTCACGCAGCGCGAGCGCACCCGCGACGATCACGAGCGGGAGCAGACCGAGGAACACGGATCGCCAGCCGATATGGTCCGCGACGAACGCGGCGAGCGCCGGGCCGGCCAGGCCCGGCACGACCCACGCGGTCGAGAGGATCGCGAACATTCGCGGCCGCAGCGCGTCCGGATACGTGCGGCCGATGACGACGTAGGCCACTGCAGGGATGGCACCCGCGCCGAATCCCTGGATCGCGCGCGCCGCAACGAGCACGGGCATCGATGGCGCCAGGCCTCCGATGAGAAGACCGACCGCGAAGAGCGCGAGGCCGGCGCCGAACGGCAGCGCCGGACCGAAGCGGTCGGCGAGCTCGCCCGCGACGACGACGCCGACGAGATCCGCGAGGAGGAACGCGCTGAACACCCAGCCGTAAAGCTCGATCCCGCCGAGATCGGCCGCGACGAGCGGCATGATCGTCGCGATCGCGAGCGCCTCGAACGCGACGAACGTCACGTTGAGAACGAGGCCCACGGTGAGCCCGCGCCAGCGTTCGTGCATTAGGCCGAAAGTCACCTGGACGGGGGACGTGCTAACACACCGCGCCGACACCCGGATGACAGGTCCGCGGTCGTAACCTCGGCTGGCCGATGCGGGGAGCGACGATCACCTGTCCGAAGTGCGCGACGGAGATGCCGATCGCGTTCAGCTTCTGTGGAAAATGCGGGGCTCGGCTTCTTGCGCTCGCGCCGAGCGAGGGCGAGACCAAGCAGGTCACGGTTCTCTTCGCGGACATCTCGGGATTCACCGCGCTCGCCGAGCGCCTCGATCCGGAAGAGCTTCACGAGAATATGCGCGCCGCGTGGGACGCGATCGCCGTGGAGATAAGAGCCTCCGGCGGTCTGATCGAGAAGTACATCGGCGACGCGGTCGTCGCCGTGTTTGGCGCGGTCCACAACGAGATCGATCATCCGGCACGCGCGCAGCGTGCCGCTCTCGCGATCCTCGGCGCCCTCGACCGCGAGAACGAGCGCATCGCCGAACGCACGGGCCGCAACCTCGCGCTGCGGATCGGGATCAACACCGGGCTCGCGGTCGCGGGCGCCGTCGGCGACAAAGAGAGCGAGTTCGGTGTCCTCGGCGACGCGGTAAATGTCGCCGCCCGGCTCGAGCAGGCCGCGGAGCCGGGTGAGGTCCTGGTCGGCGACGCAACCTATCGGCTCGCGCCGGGCCTCTTCGCGTACGAGCCGCATCCGCCCGTCGCCGCGAAGGGCAAGACCGCACCGCTCGTGGCATGGCGGCTCCTTCGTGTCGAAACGGCCACGATCGATCGCGGTCGCGCGCCGCTTGTCGGCCGCGATCACGAGGTCGGGCTTCTCCTGAGCGCCCTCGACGAGGCGCTCGCCGGAAAGGGTCACATCGTCTCGATCGTCGGCGAGGCCGGCCTTGGGAAAACGCGTCTTGTCGACGAGCTGCTCGCCGATCCGCGCGCGCTCGGGGCACGGGTGGCGCGCGCCCGATGCTCGCCCTACGACACGCACCGCGCGTACGGGGCGGTCTCCGACCTGCTCCGGCGTGCACTCGCGATCGGCACGAACGCGCCGACCGAGATCGCCCACCGGATGCTCACCGAGACGGTCCCGGGCATGGAGCCCGAGGCCGCGAAGCTGGTGCTCGCCGCTCTTGGCTACAGCCTGACGCTGCCGCCGCTTTCGGGTGAGACGCGTCGCAAGCTCCTCGATCGGGCGATCCGCGATCTCATCCTTCGCGTCGCTCGGACGCAGCCGGTCATCCTCGCCTTGTCCGAGGTGCAGTGGGCCGACGCGGCTTCGCAGGAGCTTCTCGCCGCACTCGCGCCTGCGCTCGCGGGCACCGCGGCGCTCTTCGTCACGACCTATCGCCCCGAGTTGAATCCACCGTGGTCGACGAGCCGCGGGCACGTGCAGATCCGGCTCACCCCGCTCGAGCCGAGCGCGAGCGCCTCTTTGCTCCAATCGCTGCTGCCCGCGAGCGCGCTCCCGCAAGAGGCGGTCGACGACATCGTCGCGCGCAGCGCCGGCAGTCCCACCTATATAGAGGAGACCGCGCGCTGGCTCGTCGCGACCGGCGTCGTGGTCGAGCGCGAGGACGCATCGCCGCTCGCGGACGTGAGTCGCATGCGCGAGCTTCCCGACGGGCTTCCGATGCTCCTACTCCGCCGAGCGGAGCCGGCGGTCGGCCCCGAGAAACGCGTTCTTCACGCGACCGCGGTCGCGGCACGCGCCTGCGAGCCCGGCCTGTTGCGTGCGCTCTTCGGTCAAGACCTCGACGTCGACGCGGCCCTCGCGAGCCTTTGCGCTCGTGGTCTCCTCGAGCTCGCGAGCCACGGTGATTACCGTTTCCGGCAATCGCTGCTGCGCGAGCTCGTGTACGAGTCGATCTCGACGCGCAACCGCGAGGATCTTCACGGACGGATCGGCCAGGTCATCGAGAGTGTGATGCCGGAGGTCGCGGTACAGCAGCCGGAGCTGCTCGCCAATCACTTCGCCGAGTCCACGCACGTCACCCGCGCGATCGACTACACGATGCGATCGGGTGACCGGGCTGTCGCGCTGTACGCGCTCACGGATGCGCTCCACCACTACCGGGCAGCCGCCCGTCTTGCCGAGCGCCTTCCCGGCGGCGGCCAATCGGAGCGCGCCCGTGCGCTCGTGCAGGCTTGCGACGCGGCGCGCGCACTCGGGCACGAGGACGCGCTCGCGATCGCGGAGGACGCGCTCAGCGGCCCCCTGGCCGACGATGTCGTTCGTGCGGCACTTCGTCGCCGCGCGGGCGAGCTCGCCGCTCGCGCGCACGAAACGCAGCGCTCGGCCGAGCATCTCGCGGAAGCGGATCGGCTGACCCCGGCCGAGGGCCGCGAACGCGCCGAGCTCACCCTCGCCAAGGCCTACCTCGCACGCTCCGACGAGCGACCGGCGGAGGCACTCGCCGTGGGTCGCACCGCGGTGAAGGAGGCGCTCGCCGCGAACGATCGCGGTCTCGCGCTCGCGGCGGAGGAAGCGGTCGCCGTCTTCGCGGCGGATTCCGGGTCGGCGGAAGAATCACTTCGCGCGACCGAGCGATGCGTGGAGCACGCCACCGCGATCGGCGATCTCTCGGGATTAGCCCGAGCCCTCGCGCTCCTGACGTACGCGGCGCTCGATCGCGGGGAGCTGGCGAAGGCCGAGGATCTCGCTCATCAGCTGCTCGGCGCCGAATCGCGCCTCGGAAACATCTCAGGCGAAGCGGGTGCGCTTCGCGCTCTCGGTCGGTCGTTCTTCGGGCTTGGCCGCTTCGCCGAGGCCGAGGCAACGCTCGGGCGCGCGCTGGGGCTCGCGGATCCGCTGGCGCAGGGAGCGCAGCCGGCGGATCCTGCTTCAACGCTGGTCGTACTCGGCTCCCTCGCGATCGAGCGCGGCAACTTCGTCGCCGCCGCGACGACCCTCTCCGAAGCGCGCGCCGTCGCCGAGCGATCGCCGGCGAGAGCGCATCTCGGGCCCCGCATCGCCGCGGAGCTGGCGCGGCTGGCGCTCTATCAGGGCTCGCTTGATGACGCGGCGCAGCACGCCGCGGCCGCGCACGCCGCCGCGGTCGAACATGAGTGCCGCCGGTGCGGCGCCGGGATAGCGGCGACGCTCATCGAGGTCGCATGCGCCAACGGCGATCTGACCATCGCCGACGCGCGCCGGACCGAGGGTCTCGAGCACGCTTTCCGCCTCGGGCTTCCGGTGGCGAGCGCGGAGATCCGCGCCGCTTCGGCGCGCCTGCTCGCGGCGCACGGCGACGTCGCCGGGGCGCGCAACGAATGCATCGAGGCGCTCGCGGTCTTCGAGAAGAGCGGCCCCACCTATCTCGCGGAGCGCACCCGGCGCCGCATCGCCGAGCTCGACGTCGAGGGAAAGGCGCAGACCGCTTAGAGCGTGAACTCTCCCGGCGCGATCTTTTCGCGGCCGCCCATGTACGAGCGAACGACGCGGGGTATCTCAAGCGATCCGTCCGTGCGCTGGTAGTTCTCCATGATCGCGATCATCAGGCGCGGGAGCGCGACGCCCGACGCGTTGAGGATGTGCACGTGCTCGGGTCTTGCCCCGGCCTCGCGGCGGAAGCGGATGTTCGACCGCTCCGACTGGAACGAGCCGCAGTTCGACGCCGACGAGACCTCAAGCCACTCGTTCGCCGCGGGGCTCCAGGCATCCACGTCGAAGCCACGCATCGCGGTGAACCCGAGGTCGCCGGCGCATCGCTCGGTCACGCGGACCGGTAGCTCAAGCTTCTCGAGCACCTCGACCGCGAGGGCCGTCATCTTGTCGAGCCACTCGGGCGATTCTTCGGGCGCGCAATGGACGACCATCTCGACCTTGTCGAACTCGTGGCCGCGCTTGATGCCGCGCACGTCGCGGCCGGCGCTCATGTGCTCGCGGCGGAAGCACGCCGTATACGCGACGTAGCGTCGAGGCAAGTCCGCCGCCTCCAGGGTCTCGTCCCGATGAAGGCCGACGAGCTGAGGCTCCGCGGTGGGGACGAGCCACACGTCATCGTCCTCGTCGCGGTAGAGGTTCTCGTCGAAATGCGGAAGGTGCGCGCTTCCGGTGAGCGTCTCGCGTCGCGTGACGAACGGCGGGTAGATCTCGGTGAACCCCGCAGGGATCTTGAGATCGATCATCCACGCGATGAGCGCGCGCTGGAGCGCAGCGCCCGCGCCGCGCAGCACGTAGAAGCGCGAGCCCGAGAGCTTCGTTCCCCGCGGGATGTCGAGGATCCCGAGCGCCTCGCCCAGCTCCCAGTG
>DATLPP010000173.1:0-3834 GCA_035535615.1 Candidatus Udaeobacter sp. | reverse complement strand
CGTTTTCTGCGAGATCGATCCGCGCACGTTCAACGCTGACGCCGCCGATATCGAGAGGCGGATCACGAAGAAGACGAAGGCGATCATGCCGGTCGACCAGATCGGTCTCGGCTGCGACATCGACGGGGTCAATCACATCGCGAAACGCCACGGCATCGAGGTCGTTGAAGACGCTGCGCCGACGATCGGCGGTACGTACAAAGGAAAGCGCGTGGGCTCGAACGCGCACCAGACCGTGTTCAGCTTCCACCCGCGTAAGGTCATCACGACCGGCGAGGGCGGCATGATCACCACCGATGACGAGGCACTCGCGAACAAGGCGCGCAAGCTGCGAGCGCACGCGATGAGCGTGTCTGACCTCGATCGCCACAAATCCGATAAACCGATCCTCGAGGAGTACTCGGAGCTCGGCTTCAACTACCGCATGACCGACATCCAGGCCTCGATCGGGCTGGTGCAGATCCGCCGGCTCGACGAGCTGCTGCGGATCCGCGTGGCGAAGGCCGACCGGTACGGTCGCGAGCTCGCCGACCTGACAAAGGTTCGGACTCCGTACACGCCGTCGTACGCGACGCACACCTACCAGTCCTACTGCCTCGACCTCGACGCATCGATCGACCGCGACGATCTCATGGCGAGGCTCCTGAGGCGCGGCGTCGCCACGCGCCGCGGCGTCATGGCCTCACATTTGGAGAAGGTCTATCTGGACCGCGTCGGACGGGTCTCACTCCCGATCACCGAGCAGAAGGCGCGGTCAACGATGCTGATCCCGCTGTTCGCAACGATGACCGATGACGAGCAAAGCTACGTGATCGAGTCGTTGCGCGAGGAGCTCCGCGCGGCGTAGCGAAGCCAACGCACGCGAGGGTCCCATCGTGACGCTGGCGCGAAGTACTGCGAGCCGTTAGGACTATCGCGCTCTAGCAGGAGCCGCGTGCGCGACTAGATTCGCAGCAGTGGAATTCCTTCTCGTCCTTCCGGTCCCCGGCTCGTCTTACCGCGACCTCGACGAGTTCATGGTCCTCGAAGAGCGAGTCTCCGCGGCGATCGGGGACACCGGCAAGGTAGACCGCCACGATGCGGGCGCCGGCGAGACCGACTTCCTCATCACGACAAAGAGCCCGCTCGACGCATACGTCGCGCTCGAAGGATTCGGCGCATTCGATGCCCGACCCGAGCTCCGCGCCGCATTCCTCCGCAATGACGACAACGACTACGAAGTCTTTCAGCTCGGAGCCAGCTTCCACTTCCACATCGCCTAGCGGTCTGCGACGGGCCATCCCCTTCTAGCGCCGCGGGTCCTGTCAGGGGCTCGAGGCCGTGCCCTCGCCGCACCCTCCCCACCTTCCGCGTCGTTCGCTTCGCTCACTCCGCGAGGCGGGTCCCCGGGGCACCCGCGGTTCGCGCACAACCCTCTCGCCGGTGCCACCCGCGACGCACCGCGCGGTGACTCGCTGATCACTTCCCGTGGCACTTCTTGAACTTTTTCCCCGATCCGCACCAGCACGGTTCATTGCGGCCCGGCACCTTGCTCGGAGCAGTAGAGGAGGTCGGGCGGCCGTTTCCGCTCGTGCTTCGCGCGGTCGTGGTGTTGCCGGCGCCGGTCTGCGTCGTTTGCGTCTTCTCTTCTTGTTCAGCCTGTTCGGCCGTCCTCACAGTGACTCTGAGGATCGTCTGGGCGACTCCGCTCGCGATCCGGGCCTCCATCTCTTCGAAGAAGCCGTGCGCTTCGCGCTTATACGCGACGAGCGGATCCTGCTGGCCGTAGCCACGGAGGTAGATGCCCTCGCGGAGCTCCTCCATCGCGGTGAGGTGCTCGACCCAGTGCGTGTCGATGGTGCGCAGGAGGACCCACCGCTCGACGGCGCGGGTCAGCTCGTCGCCGAGCGCCTTCTCGCGCGTCTCGTACGTCTCCTCGACGATCTCGGCGACGCGATCGCGCAGGTCGTTCTGGTTACGCAGCTCGTCGCCGAAGCTCGTCGCGACGATATCCGGGCGATTGAGCATCGGCCCGAGCCCCGACGCGAGCTTGTCGAGGTCCCAGTCCTCCGGGTCCGGCATGGCCGCCGCCGTATCGACAAGGCCGTCCGCCTCCTGCCGCAGGAACTCGAGGACGGTCTCGCGGACATCGCCCTTCTCGAGGATGAGCCGGCGCTGTCCATAAATGACGTTGCGCTGGTTGTTGAGCACGTCGTCAAACTCGAGCGCGCGCTTGCGGATGTCGAAGTTGCGGCCCTCGACCTTGATCTGCGCCTGCGTGATGGCTCCGGTGACCATGCCGGATTCGATCGGGGTCGCGTCGTCGAAGCCAAGGCGCGCCATCAATCCCGCGACGCGCTCGGACGCGAAGATGCGGATGAGGTCGTCCTCGAGCGAGCTGAAGAACCGTGAGCTCCCGGGATCGCCCTGACGTCCGGAGCGGCCGCGAAGCTGGTTGTCGATGCGCCGCGCCTCGTGGCGCTCCGTGCCGATGACGTGCAGCCCACCGAGGTCGGTGATCCCCTCTCCGAGCAGGATGTCGACACCGCGGCCGGCCATGTTCGTGGAGAGCGTCACCGCGCCGCGCTGGCCGGCATCGGCGATGATCAGCGCCTCGCGCTCGTGGTTCTTCGCGTTCAGGACCTCGTGCTTGATGCCGTGCCTGCGGAGCTGCTCCGAAAGCCGCTCGCTCTTTTCGACGCTCGTCGTGCCGATGAGCACCGGCTGTCCCGCCACGTTGCGGTCTTTCACCTCGGCAACGACCGCGTCCCACTTCCCTTGTTCGGTCTTGTACACGAGATCGGCGTTGTCCTTACGCACCATCGGCTTGTTCGTGGGGATCTGGGTGACGTCGAGCTTGTAGACCTTGAAGAGCTCCTCGGCTTCGGTCGCCGCCGTACCGGTCATTCCGGCGAGCTTCGTGTACATGCGGAAGTAGTTCTGGATCGTGATCGTCGCGAAGGTCCGCGTCTCGCGCTGGATCTTGAGGTGTTCCTTCGCCTCGACGGCCTGGTGAAGCCCGTCGCTCCAGCGCCGGCCGGGCATCAGACGCCCGGTGAACTCGTCGACGATGATGACCTCGCCGTCCTTGACGACGTATTCCTTGTCCTTGTGATAGAGCGCCCTGGCCTTCACCGCGTTGTCGAGGTAGTGCACGGCGGTGACATCGCCCTCGTACATGTTCTTCACGTGAAGCAGCTTCTCTGCTCGCGCGATGCCCTCCTCGGTAAGAACGACCGAATGGAACTTCTCCTCGAGGACGTAGTCGGTCTCCGGCTGCAGCTGCGCGGCGACCCGCGCGAACGTGTCATAGGTCTCGGTCGCATCCTCGGCCGGGGAGCTGATGATGAGCGGCGTGCGCGCCTCGTCGATGAGGATCGAGTCGGCCTCGTCGACGATCCCGTAGTGCAGCCCCCGCCGCTGGACCTGGTCGTTCAGATCCATCGCCATGTTGTCGCGCAGGTAATCGAAGCCGAACTCGCTGTTCTGCCCGTATGTGATGTCGGCCTCGTACGCCTCGCGGCGGCTGACGTCGCGCCAGTGGCGATGCCGCGGGTCGACCGCCTCGAGCTCGACGGCGGTGTCGTAGATCGCGCTCTTCTCGTGCGCGATGTAGGCGACGGTCGCTCCGAGGGCCTGGTAGATGGGAGCCATCCATCCCGCGCCGGTCTTGGCGAGATAGTCGTTCGTCGTGATGAGATGGGCGCCCTTGCCTTCGAGCGAGTTCGCGTACAGCGCGAGGGACGCGACGAGCGTCTTGCCCTCACCGGTTCGCATCTCCGCGATGTGTCCCTTGTGCAGCGCGAGACCGCCCATGAGCTGGACGTCGAAATGCCTCTGTTTCAGGTTTCTCTT
>DATLPP010000172.1:0-2767 GCA_035535615.1 Candidatus Udaeobacter sp. | reverse complement strand
GGACGGTGAAGCCCGCTACACGACTCGCCTCTGCGGCCGTCGCGACGCGCTGACCGGCGAACCCCGGCGCCGAAGCGTTTGGCCGAGCCGTCGGAGTCTGCGGGACCTTATAGATCTGCAGGCCTGGGATGCTGAGCAAATGGCCAAGAGCGTCAGCCAATGACGGCGTCAACAGGGACGCGGCGACGAGGATCACGGCGAGCGTGGCGGCGATCGGCGCGAACGTCCGCGCATCCAAACCGAGGCGAGACCACCACGGTTGCGCGCGCCGCTCGGCGATACGCGCGCGGACCGCGGGCCACATGTCGCGCTTGGGGCCGTCGAGCCGCGCCCCGATGTCGGACAGGGTCCGTTCGAGGTCAGTGTCGCCAAGCCGCTCAGGCATCGGCGCTCACCTCGCCCGCTGCGATCTCGCGCAAACGACCGAGCGCACGCGACAGGCGCGACTTCACCGTCCCGCGCGCGACGCCGAGCGCATCGGCCATCTCGGCCTCCGAGAGCTGCATGAAGTAGCGGTATGCGATGACCAGACGATCCTCCTCGCGAAGCTTCCGGAGCGCGCCAAGTACGAACGTACGCCGCTCGCTCGCCAAGGCCGCCTCCTCGGGCGACAGGGCCGTGTCACCCGAGGGGCGATCCTCGGCGATGCTGAGATCGACCGTCGGTCGACGGCCGGCCGCCTTGCGGCGGTTCTTTGCCTCGTTCGCGACGATCCGCAGCAGCCATGGGCGGAACGGCGCTCCGGTACGGAAGCGACCGAGCGCGAAGTACGCCTTGGTGAACCCGTCCTGGGCGGCGTCTTCCGCCTCGGTGGACAGGCCCGTGATCACGTAGGCGGTCCTGGTGGCGAGCGCCTGATAGCGCCGCACCAGCTCGCCGTACGCCTCGGTGTCTCCGTGCTGTGCGCGTTCCACGAGTACAGCGTCCTCCGCCGGCCGGCCCTCCACGGAGTCGGTTCTCACCCCTCGTACAACCGTCTAGACAAGAAGTTCCCCTGTCAGGCCGTAACCAGGGCCTCGAGCTGGCCGACCCGACGCTCGATCGCCCCCAGATCCGCGCGCTCGATCCCATCGACGCTGAACTGCTCGACGGCGAAGGACGCGCAGACGGTGCCGTGGAGGACCGCGCGGCAGAGCGTTCGATCGTCGAGCTTTCCCGCCTGCGCGAGGTGGCCGAGCAGCCCTCCGGCGAACGCGTCCCCGGCGCCCGTGGGGTCGCGAACCTCATCGAGCGGGTACGCGGGTGTCCAGAAGATCCGATCCGCCGTGAGAAGCAGCGCGCCGTACTCGGCGCGTTTGATGATCACGGCCCGCGGCCCGAGCGCAAGTATTTCGCGCGCCGCCTTGAGCACGTTGTGCGTCGCGCAGAACTGCCGAGCCTCGGCTTCGTTGACGGTCACGATGTCGACGCGCGTCATGACATCGGCGAGCGCGTCGCGCCGGCGCTCGATCCAGTAGTTCATCGTGTCGAGTGCGATCGCTTTTGGTGCGCGAACCTGGTCGAGCATGCGCCGCTGGATCTCGGGAAGGATGTTCGCGAGAAAGACGAACTCGCTATCCGCAAAGGCCGGCGGGACGGTGGGCTCCCAGTCTCCGAAGACGCCGAGATCGGTGTTGATCGTCTCGGCGGTAGCAAGGTCGTGGTCGTACTTTCCGAGCCAGCGAAAGGACCGCCCCTTCTTGTGGTCCACCCCGGACAGGTCGATCCCCTTCACCCGAAGTCGTTCGAGGTCGCTCGCACGGAAGTCGTCGCCGACGACGCCCATGAGGCGCACCGGCGCGTAGAGACAGGCGGCGAGCGAGAAGTACGACGCAGCGCCGCCGAGCACGTCGCGGCGGCTGTCGTATGGGGTGTGCACGTCGTCGTAGGCGAGCGAGCCAACGACGAGGATGTGCGACGGCACGGGAGCCGGATGTTAAGTGCTGGGTGTGGTCGCGTACGTGAGGATCCAACTGAGGAAATACGCGCCGGCCAAGGCGACGGCGATCCAATCCGTCGACAGCACGCGCTCCTGCACTTCCGGTCCGGGACGGGCGCGCCAGTACTCGTTCAGCGCGCGCTGCCCGTAGACAACGACCCCGGTCGCCGCGAGCAGCTCGATCATGTCGAGAGCGACGAAGATCGGCTCGGTCGAGTAATGCAGGAACGTCAGCGACCAGAGGACCACGCCGATCGTCGCCGAGAAAGGATCGACTCTGTTCTTGACGCCGACGCGCTCGAGGAGCGAACCGATGAGCGCGAAATGCTGGTAGACCTGCCAGTAGCCGTACCCAGGGATGAAGACGGAGAGAGCGTGCCCGAGCGGCTGCATTCGCTGGTCGCCGGTCTCGCGCCGCAGCTCCGCCCACGTGAAACCGAGCCACAGCGGAAGGTAGATCCCCAGGGAGAGCACCGTCAGCGCCGCGACGAGCCACAGCGGCCGGCGCCGCGGCGGGATCTCGCGTTCAGCGATCAGACCGCGCCGTCCGTGCGCAGCTTCTCGATCTCGTCGGCGGCGTAGCCGAGCTCGCGCAGTACTTCATCGGTGTGCTCGCCCAGGAGTGGCGGGGCGCGACGCACCGACCCGGGCGTCTCCGACATGCGGACGGGGATGCCCGGCGCGCGCACGCGGCCCGCGACCGGGTGATCGACCTCGGCGATGAGTCCGAGATGGCGCACCACCGGATCGTTGAAGACCTCACCCAGATCGTTGATCGGGCCGACGGGGACGTTCGCCTCGCGCAGTTTGCGGACGACGTCGGCCTTCGGCATCCGGTGCACCCGTGCA
>DATLPP010000171.1:0-2994 GCA_035535615.1 Candidatus Udaeobacter sp. | reverse complement strand
ATCCTCACGCGGCCTGCCGTGGAAGCGGGGGAGCGGCTCGGATTCCTTCCGGGCGATCTGCAAGAGAAGATCGACCCCTACCTTCGCCCGCTATACGACGCGCTGTACGAGCTCATGCCGCCGGAGCGTTTCGCACGCGCGACCGAGCGTGGCGAGATCGAGGTCGCGCCCCTGGCGTACATGCGTGGCCGCTCTTTGAATGAGGCGTTCATCATCCTCGACGAGGCGCAGAACACGACCGCCCCGCAGATGAAGATGTTCCTCACGCGGCTCGGGTTCGGCTCGCAGGCCGTCATCACCGGCGACGTCACGCAGATCGACCTCGCCGGGGAAAAGAGCGGCCTCGTGCTCGCGCGCGAGATCCTCCGCGACGTCGAGGGTATCGCGATGGTCGACTTCGACGATCGCGACGTCGTCCGCCACGAGCTCGTCGCGCGGATCGTCCGGGCGTACGATCGCTTCGAAAAGGGGAACGCCCTGAAATGATCCGCCGGCTTCAGGTGAGCGACCCGCGATTCGCGCGGCTGCGTGCGGCCGTGAGCACCGAACCGCGTGCTCGCGCGACGGCGTTCGTATTCATCGCCGGCGTGCTCACCGCGATCGCGCTGCTGATCGCTCCGCCGGCCTCGGTGACCTACAGCGTCGGCGAGGTGGCCAGGGGCGCGATCCGCGCGCCGCGCAGCGTGTCGTTCATCTCGGAGTCGTTGACCGAAGCGGAGCGGAACAAAGCCGAGGCCGCGGTGCCGAAGCAGGTCGCGACGGATCCGCAGATCCTCGCGAACGCGACCGCTCGGATCCAGAGCGCCGTCGCCGCGATCGGTCGGATCCGCGCCGACGCCGCGCAGCAGCGCGACCAGAAGATCGCCGCGCTGGACAAAATCTCCGATGTCGCGCTCACCGCCGCGATCGAGACGGACATCGTCGACATGACGCAACCCGAATGGGACCAGGTCGCGGCGAGTCTCGATGGCGCGCTCCGGACGCTTTACGCGCAGGGCATTCGGGCCGAGCAGGTCGATGCGGTGAAGGCCGACGCGGCGAAGGCGCTGCCCGCAGGCTGGACCGAGAGGCAGAAGCGCGCGGGCGCCGAGATCCTGAAGCAGAACGTCGATGTCAACGTGAAGGTGGACGAGCTCGCAACGAGCCTCGCGCGGCAGGACGCTCGCAACGGCGTCACGCCGGTGCAGGTGCAGGTCACGGCCGGCGAGGCCGTGGTCCGGACGGACGAGGTCGTCACGACGCTCGAGGTCGAGAAGCTTCGCGCGCTCGGGCTCGCCAATGAGGGGAACGACTGGCGCGGCGCGATCGGACTTCTGCTGTGGGCGGGGCTGATCGCGGGCGTGTTGGCGCTGTTCCTCGAGCGCTACGCGACCGAGGCGTGGCTCGAGGACCGCAAGATGATCCTCGTCATCCTTTCGCTCCTCGCGATCACCGCGGCCGGTCGGGCACTCGTTCCGGGACACACCATCGCCGTGTACTTCGCGCCGTTCGCGGCGATCGCGATGATGCTCACCGTTCTCGTCGGGGGACGGACCGCGCTCGCCACGCAGATCGCGGGCGCGCTGCACGTCGGGATCATGTCCGGTGAGGTCGAGCTCGTTGCCTACGTCCTCGTGCCGGCGCTTCTCGGGATGGCCGCGGTACGGCGTGCGACGACGGCACGCGAATTCGCGGTGGGCGCGGTCGCGGTCGCGGCCGGCGCCGTCGGAGTCATTCTCTCGTTCGTCCTGGTGAATCGCGCCGCCGACGCGCTCGGCATCGCGCAGCTCCTCGCGGGCGCGCTGGTGAGCGGTCTCGGCTCGGGCCTCCTCGCGTTCGCCGGAATGGCGATCCTCGGTCACGTCTTCGGGATCTCCACGGTCTTCGAGCTCCGCGAGCTCGCCGATCCGAACCATCCGCTGCTGCGGCAGCTCCTGCTGCGAACACCCGGCACCTATCACCACTCCCTGCTCGTTGGGAACCTTGCCGAGCGCGCCGCGGAGGTGATCGGCGCCGATCCGCTCGTCGCCAGGGTTGGCGCGTATTACCACGACATCGGAAAAATGCGGAACCCGACCGCGTTCATCGAGAACCAGACCGGCCAGAATCCGCACGACGAGCTCGATCCACTTGTCTCCGCGGGCATCGTCGCGGCCCACGTCAAGGATGGCCTTGCGCTCGCGGACCGCTACCGCCTTCCGGCGCGCATCCGCGAGATGATCCCGGGGCATCACGGAACGAGCGTCGTGAAGTACTTCTTCCAGATCGCGCAGCAGCGTGGTCAGGCACCCGATGAGCGGTCGTTCCGGTATCCCGGGCCGCGACCGCAGAGCAAGGAAGCGGGGATCGTGATGCTGGCGGACGGCACCGAGGCGTCGGTCCGATCGCTCAGCGAGAAGAATCCCGAGACGATCCGCGCCATGGTCGATCGAATCATCGACGAGCGCGTCAGCGACGGTCAGCTCGACGAATGCGATCTCACCTTCCGCGACGTCGAGCGCATCAAGGACGCGTTCTGCGAGCTGCTCCTCGGCGTGTACCACGAGCGCATCCCGTACCCCGAGGATCGCATCACCCGCATCAAACCCGCCGCGAGCGGCTAGCACGATGCGCATCGCCATCGCCTGCGAGGCGCCTTGCGAGCTCGCTCCGATCCGTCAGGCGATCCGCCGCGCCGCGCGACCCTACCGGCTGCCGCGCGACGCCGAGGTGCACGTTGCATTCGTCTCCGACGAGGAGATGCGCGCGCTCAACAAACGGTTCCGCCGGATCGACAAGACGACCGACGTGCTCTCGTTCGGCGAGGCGATCCCGGCGCGCGACCGCGGTATGGGCGCCATCGCCCACATAAATGGTCGCAGGGCCGAGAACGGTGGACGTTTCGACCTGGGCGAGATCCTGATCAGCCCCGACCAAGCGTCCAGGCAAGCGCGGCGTCGCGGCAGGGCAGTCGGGGAGGAGGTCGCTTTCCTGGCGGCCCACGGTGTGCTGCATCTGCTGGGGTATGAGGACGAG
>DATLPP010000170.1:0-2041 GCA_035535615.1 Candidatus Udaeobacter sp. | reverse complement strand
TCCGACCGCAACCGCATCCGCGAGGTCGGCCAGGAGCTCTCGTCGCTCGCCCCGATCGTCGAGACGATCCGCTCGCTTCGTGACGTCGAGAAGCGCCTCGCCGAAGCGCAACAGCTCTCCGAAGGGGACGACACCGACATGCGCGACCTCGCGCTCCAGGAGGTCGCCGAGCTCACCGCCAAGATGGCGGAGCTCACGACGCGCCTACGCGCGCAGCTCGTGCCGCGCGATCCCCTCGACGAAAAGAACGTCATCGTGGAAATAAGGGCCGGCGAGGGTGGAGAAGAGGCCGCGCTCTTCGCGGCGGATCTCTATCGGATGTATGCGCGCTACGCCGAGCGACATCGCTGGAAGACCGAGATCCTCTCGCAGAGTCAGTCAGAAAAGGGCGGCTTCAAAGAGATCATCTTCAAAGTCTTGGGCCGTGGCGCCTACTCGAAGATGAAGTTCGAGTCCGGCGTCCATCGCGTCCAGCGCGTGCCCGCGACCGAGGCGCAAGGTCGGATCCACACGTCGACCGCGACGGTGGCGGTGCTGCCCGAGGCCGAAGAGACCGACCTCGTCATCAACGAGGACGACCTGAAGATCGACGTGTACCGCGCCGGCGGCAAAGGCGGGCAGGGCGTGAACACGACCGACTCCGCCGTGCGGATCACGCATCTGCCGACCGGCGAGGTCGTGACCTGCCAGGACGAGCGCAGCCAGCTGAAGAACAAGTCGAAGGCGATGGCGGTCCTCCGCTCGCGCCTCCTCGCACGTGCCGCCGAGGAGCGCAACGCCCGCGAGTCGCTGGCGCGCAACGCCCAGATCGGCCATGGCGAGCGCTCCGAGAAGATGCGCACGTACAACTTCCCGCAGGATCGCCTCACCGACCGGCGTCTTGGCCACAACCTCTCCAACCTGGACCGCCGCATGGACGGCGACATCGACGACCTGGTCGAAGCATTGTCCGAAGAGGACGAGGCCGATCGCCTCTCGCGCCTCGAAGAGGACGGCGACTGACGCGATGAGCGGCACCCTCCGCCTGGTGACGGTCCTGAACGCGCTGATTTATTTCGCGGCCGCGACCTATCACTCGGGCGTGCTGGTGCCGGCCGGCGCGCTCGCACCGGCGAGCATCGCGGAAGCGCTGCTCGGTCTGGTCCTGGTCGGCTCGCTTGTCGGCTGGGTGTCGCCGCGGATCGCTTACGTGATCGTGCTCGCCGGCACTCTGTTCGGACTCACGATCGTCGTCCTTCGAGGCCTTCTCGGCGTCGACCTGTGGATCCACGTGGTCATGCTCGCCGGTCTGGCCGTGGCGTTCGCGCTCCTTTTCACTCGCCGCAGCGCGTGACGGAGATCGCGATACGAGGCGGGACCGTCGTGACGCCAGATGGCGAGCGACGTGCGGACATCGCGGTCGACGGCGAGCGGATCACCGCGATCGGCGATGTCGCGCCGGCCTCGCGCGAGATCGACGCGCGCGGCAAGCTGGTGCTTCCCGGATGCGTCGACCTGCATACGCATCTCGCGTCCACACCCACGTTCACGCCACTCGACGACTTCGAGCACGGCACGCGCGCCGCGATCGCCGGAGGCGTCACGACCGTCGTCTCGATGGTCTACCAAGAGGACGGTTCGCTCCGGCGCGGCATCGAGCGCGGGCTGCGCGACGCGGCACGTTCGCTCGCAGACTTCGCGTTCCACGTTGTCGTCACCGACCCCAGCGAGGCCGCGCGTGCGGAAATTCCGGGCTTGATCCGCGACGGCCACGCGGGACTCAAGGTCTTTATGGTCTCGCCGCGATTCGTCGAGCGACGCGACGATTACCGCGTGCTCTTGCGGGCGGCGTCGGAAGCCGGCGCGGTCGTCGCGATCCACGCCGAGGACCACGCGATCGTCGCCGCCCGCACCGCGGAGCTGCACGCGTCTGGCCGGACCGGCGTCGAGCACTTCCCAGAGAGCCGACCGGTCGAGGCCGAGGTGAAGGCCGTCGCCGAGGCGATCGAGCTCGCGGCGACGACGGAGGCGACGATCTATCTCGTCCATCTCAGCTCGCGGC
>DATLPP010000169.1:0-22209 GCA_035535615.1 Candidatus Udaeobacter sp. | reverse complement strand
GTAGGGATGCCCGGAAGCCCTCCGTTATCAAGGGGCGCTCCGTGACCGCGGAGGCTGAGGGTTCGCCAGCGATGGCGGACCAAGATCGGGTGGCACCACGAGCCCTCGTCCCGTGAACGGGCGAGGGTTTTTGTTTTGGCGGGAGGCAGGCCATGACGAGGGTGGTGACGACGAAAAATGCGGTCCGCGATCTCGTGCCGGTGGTGCGCGAGCGCCTCGCCGACCTCGAGACGCCGGTGTCCGCGTTCGCGAAGCTGCGTCCGCTGGGCGGCGCGTTTCTTCTGGAGAGCGTCGAAGGCGGCGAGCGGATGGGCCGCTATTCGTTCATCGGCGTGCTGCCCCGCGCCACGCTCGTCTTCCGCGACGGTGTCGCTTCAATACTTGACGACGCTGGCGTGCGCGCCGTCGACTACACCGATCCGCTGATCCTCCTGCGCAGCGAGCTCGCGCGCTACAAGCGAACCGGAGGCGGCGACCTCCCGCGGTTCTCAGGTGGAGCCGTCGGATACGTAGGGTACGAGGCCGCTCGCCGCTTCGAGCGACTTCCCGCCGCGCCGCGCGACGTCCTGCGCCTTCCGGAGGCCGCGTTCTCGATCTACGACACCGTGGTCTGCTTCGACCATGTGCGGCACTCGCTCCTCGTCATCGCGCACGAGGTCGAAGGCGAGCGTGAGGACGCCTCGAGCCGTATCGCGCGCGTGTTCTCCGCGCTCGACGCGCCGATCTCGCTTCCAACCCAGAGCGAACGCGTCGTGCGAGCGGTCACCGCGAACGGAACGGCGGACGAGTATCGCGCGCGCGTCCGCAGGGCCCGCGAGCTGATCATGGAGGGCGACTGCATCCAGATCGTCGTCGCGCAGCGATTCGATGTGCGTCCCGCGCCCGAGCCGCTCGCGCTCTACCGGGCGCTTCGCCACGTGAACCCCTCTCCGTACATGTTTCTCATCGACGTTGCGGGGGCCGCGCTCGTCGGCGCGTCACCCGAGCCGTTCGTGCGCGTGGAGAACGGGCGCCTGGTGATGTACCCGATCGCGGGCACGAGACCGCGCGGTCGCGACGAGACCGAGGACGCCGCGATGGAGGCGGAGCTTCGCGCGTCGGAGAAGGAGCGCGCCGAGCACGTCATGCTCGTCGATCTCGCGCGCAACGACATCGGCCGCGTGTCGCGCCCTGGGACCGTCCGCGTGCGCGAGCTCATGCGCGTCGACCGGTTCTCGCATGTGATGCATCTGACGTCCGTGGTCGATGGCGAGCTTGCGCCGGGCCTCGACGCGCTCGACGCCTTCCGCGCCTGCTTTCCCGCGGGCACCGTCTCCGGCGCGCCGAAGATCCGCGCGATGGAGCGGATCGCCGAGCTCGAAACCGATCGGCGCGGGCCGTACGCCGGCGCGGTCGGTTACCTGGGATTCGACGGACGCATGGACACGTGCATCGGGATCCGCACCGCGGTGATCGCGGACGGCGTCTGCCGCATCCAGGCCGGCGCGGGAATCGTCGCCGATTCCGACCCCGCCGCCGAGGAGCTCGAGACTCGCGCGAAGGCGCGCGCGCTTTTGCGGGCGATCGAGATCGTCGATGGCGCCGAGGCCGTGCGGTGACGACGAAGGTGCTGCTCGTCGACAACTACGACTCCTTCACCTACAACCTCGCGCAGGCATTCGGGGCGCTCGGCGCGGACGTGACGGTGCTCCGCGCCGACGACCCGGGACTCGCCGCGGCTCTCGACGCGCGTCCGGATCGTCTGGTCATCTCGCCTGGCCCCGGCCGGCCCGAGGTCGCCGGCCGGTCTCCGGCGCTCGTGCGTGAGGGACCGGAGCGGGGCATCCCCACGCTCGGCGTGTGCCTCGGGCTGCAATGCGCCGCCGTCGCGTTCGGTGCGTCGGTCGTCCGCGCGCCCGAGCCGCGACACGGAAAGACCTCTCTCGTGCGGCACGATGGCAAAGGATTGTTCGCAGGAATCCCGGACCCGACCGAGGCGACGCGCTATCACTCGTTGATGGTCGACGAGCGGACCCTCCCCGCCGACCTCGTCGTCACGGCGCGCAGCGACGACGGCGTGGTGATGGCTCTGCGGCATCGGACCCTTCCGCTGGAGGCGGTGCAGTTCCATCCGGAGTCGGTGATGACCGCCGACGGGATGCGCATGCTGGAGAACTTCGTTGGACGCTCGTGAGGCTCTCGGGGTCGTCGCGGCGGGCCGCACCCTGACGCGCGACGAGGCGCGCTCCGCGATGGCCTCGGTGATGGCAGGCGAAGCCACTCCCGCGCAGCTCGGCGCTCTGCTCGCCGCTCTTCACATCCGTGGCGAGACGGTCGACGAGATCGCGGGATTCGCGTCGGCGCTACGTGACGTCGCCGTTCGGGTAACCGTCACCGGCGATGCGATCGACATCGTCGGCACCGGCGGCGATCGCTCGAACAGCTTCAACATCTCGACCGTGAGCTCGATCGTCACGGCGGCCGCGGGCGGCCGGGTCGCGAAGCATGGAAATCGAGCGGCTTCGAGCGCGTGCGGGAGCGCCGACGTGCTGGAGGCGCTCGGGGTGAAGATCGACCTCGGCCCGGAGGGTGTGACGCGCTGCGTGGAAGACGCGCACATTGGATTCATGTTCGCGCCGCGGTACCACCCGGCGATGCGTCACGCGGGTCCGGTGCGCCGCGAGATCGGCATCCGTACCGTGTTCAACGTGCTCGGCCCGCTCGCGAATCCCGCGGGCGTGCGCCGGATCCTGCTCGGTGTTCCCTCGCCGGCACTCGGCGACAAGATCGCAAACGTGCTCGCCGAGCTCGGCACCGATCACGCGCTCGTGGTCCACGGCGAGGATGGCCTGGACGAGATCAGCCCGTCCCTTCCCACACGAACGTGGGAGGTGCGGGACGGGTCGGTCCGCAAAGGCCGGATCGAGCCGGAGGACCTCGGCGTCAGGCCGGTCGGTCGCGCGGAGATCATCGGCGGCGACCCGGCGAAGAACGCGGCCATGGCGCGGAGCGTGCTCGACGGCGAAAAGGGTGGGACCCGCGCGGCGATCCTCATGAACGCCGGCGCGGCCTGCTATGTCGCCGGGCTCGCCAAGGACATGCGCGAGGGGGCGAGGCTGGCTGCCGAGGCGATCGACAGCGGCGAGGCGAACGACGTTCTTGTGCGTTTTGTCGCGACGAGCCAGCGCGTCGGCGCGGCCGAGGCCGCCCCGGTATGACCGTATGAGCGACTTTCTCGAGCAGGTCATTCGCGAGCGCCGAGCGGATGTCGCCGCCGCGCGCGCGGCCGTGTCCGACGACCGGATCCTCGCGCAGGCTCAAGTCGGACCGCAGCGCCCGTTCGATCACTTCTATCAGACGATGCGCAATCGGCGATCGAGCCTCGCGGTGATCGCGGAGGTGAAGCGAATCTCGCCGGCCCTCGGTGTCCTCGTAGAGAGCTTCGACCCTGTTGCGCAGGCGATGCGGTACGTTGCCGCCGGGGCTACGGCGATCTCCGTGCTCATCGAGGGGCGACATTGGGGCGGATCGCTCGGAGACCTCGTCGCCATCCGAGAGGCCGTCGGTGTGCCTCTCCTCGCGAAGGACGTCATCGTCGACGCGTATCAGATCTACGAAGCGCGCGCCGCCGGTGCGGATGCCGTGCTGCTCATCGCAGAGGCGCTCGAGGATTCCGAGCTGCGGCATCTGGTGTCCATCGCGAAACGGCTTGGGATGTCGGCACTCGTCGAGGCGCACG
This sequence comes from Candidatus Udaeobacter sp., assembly GCA_035535615.1. Taxonomy (GTDB): domain Bacteria; phylum Chloroflexota; class Limnocylindria; order P2-11E; family P2-11E; genus 3-1-20CM-2-70-9. Next base: position 18,491 of record DATLPP010000169.1, on the reverse strand, counting down.
AGGCGAGCGCGTTCGGGCGCGCGGTGTCATCGGGCGCTCAGGTGGTCGGCGTCAACGCCAGAAACCTGCGGCACCCCGCAGACATCGACGTTGGGCGCGTCCGGCAGCTGCATACGTTCGTGCGCGCGGATCAGATACTTGTCGCCGAATCTGGGATCACCTCCATAGACGATGCGCGGATGTTGCCGGCGCGCGTCGACGCGGTCCTCGTCGGAACGGCACTCATGCGTGCCGAAGATCCCGGGCAGCTCATCCAGGAGATCGCGTCGATCCATCGGACCGTGCACGCATGATCACGAAGACACGGCCGGGCCGGTACGGCGAGTTCGGCGGGCAGTACCTGCCCGAGACGCTCATGCCCGCGGTAGCGGAGCTCGAGGCCGCGTGGCTCGAAGCGCGGGAAGACGCCGAGTTCCAGCGCGAGCTCGCGCGCGTGCTGCGCGATTGGGTCGGGAGACCGACGCCGCTCACCGACGCGCGGCGCCTTGCCACCACGGTCGACCTGGCGCGCGTCCTCCTGAAGCGCGAGGACCTCGCGCACACCGGCGCGCACAAGATCAACAGCGCGGTCGGTCAGGCCCTGCTCGCGAAGCGGATGGGTAAGCACCGGATCGTCGCCGAGACCGGAGCGGGCCAGCACGGGGTCGCGAGCGCGGCGGCGTGCGCGCTCCTCGGCCTCGAGTGCGTCGTGTACATGGGGAGCGTGGACGTGCTCCGACAGCAGGCGAACGTCTTTCGCATGAAGCTTCTCGGCGCCGAGGTCCGGGAGGTCGACGCGGGGAGCAAGACGCTCAAGGACGCGGTCAACGAGGCGATCCGCGACTGGGTCACGAATGTGCGGACCACGTATTACCTGCTCGGTTCCGCGATCGGTCCCCACCCGTATCCGGCGATGGTGCGCGACTTCCAGACCGTCATCGGTCGAGAGGCGCGTGAGCAATGCCTTGCGCGGCTTGGCACCCTTCCGGACGTTGTGGTCGCCTGCGTCGGTGGCGGATCCAACGCCATCGGGATCTTCAGCGCGTTCATCGATGATGCGGACGTCAAGCTCGTCGGCGTCGAAGCGGGTGGGGAAGGGATCGCGACCGGCAGGCACGCCGCGTCCATCGTTGGCGGAAGCGTCGGCGTCCTACACGGCTCGCGCACGTTCGTGCTGCAAGACGAGCAGGGGCAGATACGCGAGACGCACTCCGTATCGGCGGGGCTCGACTATCCGGGGGTCGGCCCCGAGCACGCCGCGCTCGGCCAGAGCGGTCGCGTGCGGTACGTAGCGCGCACCGATCGCGAGGCGCTCGATGCGTTCGCGCTTCTATCTCGCACCGAGGGCATCATCCCTGCGCTCGAGCCCGCCCACGCCATCGCGGAGCTCTCGGCGATCGCGCGGGACGGCGCTACGCAGAACGTGCTGGTCTGCCTCTCTGGCCGAGGGGACAAGGATCTCGAGATCGTGATGCGGGAGGGGCTGCTCGGATGACCGTTTCGACTGTCCTGACAGGATCCGCGCGGATCGCCCGAGCCTTCGCGCGCGCGCGTGAGGAGAAGCGCCTCGCGATCGTCGTGTACTTGACCGTCGGCTATCCGGACCGCGCCGCCACCCCAGGGCTGCTGCGTGCTGCACTCGACGGTGGGGCGGACGTGCTCGAGCTCGGTGTGCCGTTCAGCGATCCGCTCGCCGATGGCGCGACGGTGCAGCGCGCGAGCGAGATCGCACTTCGCCAGAGGGTCGGCCTCGCCGACTGCATTCGCGAGGCATCGACCATCGTGCGCGAGCGCGATGCGGCCGTGGTTCTTATGGGCTACGCGAATCCGTTCCTCCGCTACCGCGGAGGGCTGGCCGGCTTCGCGTCGGATGCCGCCGGTGCGGGGGTGGCGGGGATCATCGTTCCCGACCTTCCGTCGGAGGAGTCGGCCGAGTTCGATGCCGCCCTCGACCCCGAAGGGCTCGCGCGCATCGATATGTACGCGCCGACAACTCCGGATGCGCGGCTCGCGCGCCTCGTCCCGAGGGCGCGCGGATTCGTCTATTGCGTGTCGCTCACCGGCGTCACAGGCGCGCGTCGCGCGCTCGGCGCCGATGTCGCCGAGTTCGTCGGACGCGTCCGGCGGCACACGGCGCTTCCGATCGTGGTCGGGTTCGGCATCAGCACGCCAGAGCACGTCGCCTCGCTGCGCGGCGTCGCGGATGCGGTCGCCGTCGGGAGTGCGGCGCTCGACGCGGTCTCGGCCGCAGCGCCGGACCGCCGGCCGGAGGCACTCCGCGCGTTCGTCTCCTCGCTCGCGGCCGCGGGACGCGCCTGATGCCGGTGCGGGGCGTCCGCGGCGCGACGACCGTCGCGCGCAATGACGCACGAGCGATCTACGACGCGACGGTCGAGCTGCTCGGCACGATCGTGAAGCTCAACGGCGTGCGCGCGGAGGATGTCGGGTACATCTGGTTCACGGTCACCGACGATCTGAACGCGTCGTTCCCCGCGGACGCGGCGCGCGCCGGGCTCGGGTGGACCGAGGTGCCGCTGATCTGCGGGCGCGAAATACCGGTGCCTGGCGCGCTCGAGCGGTGCGTTCGGGTGCTCATCGCGTGGAATACGCCGAAGACCCAGGCAGACGTACGACACGTCTTCCTTCATGGCGCGCGGGTGCTCCGCCCCTCCTGGGCGGTCGACCTTCCAGGCGATGCGCCGCTCGGAGTCCCCTAGTGCTCGTCGTGATGAAACGCGACGCGACGAAAGAAGAGATCGACGCAGTCGTCGAGCGCATCAAGGAGTTCGGCATCACGCCGGTGCCGCTGCCCGGCGCGGAGCGCACCGCGATCGGAACGTTCGGAAGCACGTCGCGCGAAGCGGCCGACGCGGTCGAGTCGCTCCCGGGTGTCGCCGAGGTCGTGCCGATCAGCCGGCCCTTCAAGCTCGCTTCGCGAGAGGTCATCGGCGAGGACACGGTCGTGCGGATCGGCGACGTGCCGGTCGGTCACGGCCATCCGCTCGCCGTGATCGCCGGTCCGTGCGCCGTCGAGTCGCGCGAGGTCACGCTCGAGACCGCGCGGGCAGTCCGGGCAGCGGGTGGAGCGGCCTTGCGGGGCGGCGCTTTCAAGCCGCGGAGCTCGCCGTACTCGTTTCGCGGCATGGGCGGGGAGGGCCTCGAAATACTCGCCGAAGCGCGAGTGGTCAGCGGGCTTCCCATCGTTACGGAGGTGCTCACGCCCGGCGATGTCGAGGCGGTGGCCGCCGTCGCCGACTGTCTGCAGATCGGTGCGCGGAACATGCAGAACTACTCGCTGCTGGACGCGGTCGGGGAGCAGACCAAGCCGGTTCTGTTGAAACGCGGCATGTCGGCGACGATCGAGGAGCTTCTGCTGTCGGCGGAGTACATCCTCGCGCGCGGCAATCGCAACGTCATCCTGTGCGAGCGTGGCATCCGCACCTTCGAGCGTTACACGCGGAACACCTTCGACATCAACGCGATCCCGATGCTCAAGCGGCTGTCGCACCTTCCGGTGCTCGCGGATCCCTCCCATGGGACAGGGAAGTGGTACCTCGTCGCGCCGATCGCGCTTGCCGCGGTCGCCGCCGGCGCCGATGGGCTCATCGTCGAAGTGCATCCGAGCCCGGACCACGCTCTCTCTGACGGATTTCAGTCGCTCAGCTTCGACAACTTCCGCGCCCTCATGGCCGCGGTGCCGCACGTCGCGCGCGCGGTCGGCCGCACGGAGCAGGTCGCGGCGAAGTGAAGATCGGCATCGCCGGCCTGGGACTCATCGGCGGCTCGCTCGCCCTTGCGCTCCGCGATCGGCACGAGATCACCGGATACGACAACGACGAGCGCGCCCGTGCGGCCGCGAAAGGCGACGGCATCCGGATCGCGAGCCGCCTCGACGAGCTCGTGCCCGCGGATGCCGTGCTCGTGGCGACGCCGCTGTCCGCGATCGTTCCGGCGCTCGAGCAGCTTGCGGCGCGCGCGGACGGTGCCGTGCTCCTCGACACAGGATCGCTGAAGCGGCGCGTCGCGGACTACGCCGCCCGGGCGCCCGCCGGCGCGCGCATCGTCGGGGGGCATCCCATGGCTGGAACGACGTCGGCTGGGTTCAGCGCGGCGGATCCGGGGTTGTTCCGCGGCCGCGCGTTCCTCCTCGTGCCGACCGCGCGGTCCGACGACAGCGCGATGGCGGTCGCCGGCCTGATCGCGCGCGAGGTCGGCGCCACCGTGACGGTCTGCTCCGCCGATGTGCACGATCGCGCGATGGCACGCCTCGTCGCCGGCCCGCTCGCGGCCGCCGCGGCGCTCGCCGTGGCCGGCGCGCAGGCGGAACCGCTTCTCGGTGCCGCGGGTCCGGGATTTCGTGACTCGACGCGCCTCGCGGATACACCCGCCGATCTCGCGACCGAGCTTCTCTTCGGCAACGGCGCCGATGCGGCGGCCGCGATCGGATCGATCATCGAAGGCCTCACGCAGCTGCGCGACGCCATCGATCGCGGAGACCGCGACTACGCGCGGAGCTTCTTACAGGCCGCGCGCTCGGTGCGGAGCGAGCTCGGCTGAGCGTCGCCTGTGGACGAGCGCTCGGTAGTACGCCGGGGTGTAGAAAATGCGTGTGAGTCCGCTGAGTGACGAGGATGTCGACCGGATCGCACGCCGGGTCGCATGGAAGGTGCTCGTGTACGGCCTGTTGATCATCGCGATTCTGTGGATCGTGCAGTACGTCGCCTTCGCGGTGGCCGCCCTCCTCAGCTCGGGTACGAATGGCAACGTATTCGTCGTCTTGTTGCCGCTCGCCACGTCGCTCCTCGGCGTCCCCGTGCTGCTACTCATCTGGATCTGGGGACGGTCGCGCCGCTCCGGCTGATCAGCCCTGCTGCGGGAGCCTGAGCTCGAGTCGCCGGCACTGCGGACACGCGAGCACCTCGACCTTCATCGTTCCCTCGCCGAGCTCCGCCCATTCGCCGAAGATGAGCTTCCACGCGCCGCGGCTTCCCCCGGTGCGCAGGTCGGTCTGTCCGAGAGATTGAAGGTCGGTGCGGCAACGAAGACACGGTTCGCCGGTCGGCTGTGGGTCGTCGCTCATCGCGAGAGCTCGGCGAGCATTTCGTAGAACTGCGGGAAGGTCTTTCCGACCGAGCCGGCGCCCTTGATCGCGACGCCCGGGATTTGCAGACCAAGTACCGAAAACGCCATCGCGACGCGGTGATCGCCGGAGGCGTCGACGATCCCGTCATGTAGCGGCGCCGGCTCGACCCGGATCGCGTCGGCGAACGCCTGCGCGCGGCCGCCGAGCGCGTTGATGCCGGCCGCGACGACCTTCACGCGGTCGCTCTCCTGCTTGCGGGTGTGGCCGATTCCGGTGAGCTCGGTCGGCTCGGACGCCTGCGTCGCGACGACAGCGAGGGTCGGAAACACGTCTGAGCAGTCCCTCACGTTCGCGCGGACCCCGTGCAGCTCGCCGATCCGCCGGACGGCGACCGCACCGCCGCGGTGCGATACGCCGCAACCCATCGCCTGAAGCAGCTCGAAGAACCGCGCATCGCCCTGGCCGCCCTCGCGCACGCGCGCGTCGACACCTTCGATGGTCACCGAGCCGCCGAGTACCGCGGCCGCGGCGGCCGGGTAGGTCGCGGCGGTCACGTCCCCCGGAACGCGCACATCTCGCGCGCGGATCTTGCGCTCGTCGACCGTGATCAGATTGCCCTCTCGCGCAACCTTCACACCGCGATCTCGAAGCGCCGCGATCGTGAGGTCGACGAAGGGCGCCGAAACGAGCGCGCCGACGATGTGAACCTTGAGGCCCCCCTGGAGGCGCGGGGCGACGAGCAGGAGCGCGGACGCGAACTGGCTCGACTCGTTTCCCGCGATCTCGATCTCACCGCCGTGGATCGGCCCGAGGATCGTCACGGGAAGGCGGTCGCCCTTCACCGTGGCGCCGAGCCTGCGCAATGCGTCGAGCAGCGGGGCGATCGGCCGCTCACGCAGGCGCGGAGAGCCGGTGATCGTGACGTAGCCGCTCCCCATTGCGGCGAGCGCGGCGCCAAAACGCGCCACTGTGCCCGCGTCCCGGGCGTCCACGGCGCCGCCCGCCCGATGAGGACCGCCGCTCGTCCCGTAAATGACGATCTGCTCGTCGTCCCGGTCCACGCGGTAGTCCAGGGCAATGACGGCATCGGTCATGGCCCGGACGTCATCGCCTGGATCGAGCGGCCCGAGGTTCAGGCGTGACCGCCCGTCGGCGATCGCCGACAGCACCATCTCGCGATTGGCGACGCTTTTCGACGCCGGCACACGGGCGCGTTTGTCCACGAGCGGCCGGCGGATGGGCGTGATCGGACGGAGGTCGTCCATCGGGATGCGAGGATTATCACCGCGATGCGGTACACCGGTGCGGAGCGCGCGGCACAGGGCGGTCTGGTCGCGTTCGCCCTCGTCTTCGCGCTGGTCGCGTTCGCGGTGCTCTTCCGCGGCGGCGACGCCGGCTCCGGCGCGAGCCCGACCCCGTCCGCGACGGCGATCTCCCGGGCGCCCGACGTCACGATCACCCAGGCCACCTGCTGCACGCAGACGGCTCGAGCGCTCTTGGCGACGTGGGAGTCGAGCGCCCACGTCAACGCGGCGAAAGTCACGCTGAAACCGGACCCCGGGTTCGAGTGCAACGCGAGCATCGACGCGAATGGCCTCAAGGGAACGTTCAGCTGTCGCGGCCTTCTGAAAGGCGCGACGGACTATGTGGCCAGCCTCCAGCTCACCACACCGGTCGGCAGCTTTCCGTTCGAGCACCGCTTCAAAACGATGGGCGACCGCCTCACCGACGTGAAGTGGTTCACCGAGTTCGAGGATCCGGCGGGGGAGCCACTCTCGTGCGCCGCGGCGAGCTGCCGGATCATCCAGAACTTCACGACGGGCAAGGATCCACTCACGGCGCAGGCCATCCTCGATCTCGGCCGGCAGTTCAACAAGAGCAACGACCCGGGCCTCGATCCGGTCGCGATCGCAACGGTCCTGCAGCGCATGGACGCGGGCAACCACTACCACTACTACCGCTTCGACACGCGCGAAGACGCGACCGGCGCCGCGGTCTACTGGCTCGTGCGCAGCGGGAAGCCGGTCATCGTGATCAGCCTCGCCGGACAGCACGGTCCCGTGCTGATGGGGTTCCAGGGCACGTACGGAACGTATTACGACGACCCGAGCAACAGGATCACCGGCGTCCTCGTCGAGGATCCACAACGTGGCGACCTGAATCCACTCACGCGGAATCACCGGCCGGACATATCGCGCTCGGAAGGGTTCCAATCGGGACAGCTGATCGGCCTCGACGCGTGGTACGGCGAGGAATGGTGGCTCCGGTTCCCGTACCCAGCATCAATCAAGATGCCCGATGGGTCCTTCCAGAACATCGAACGCAACGACGGCGCATACCCGACACCACATTGGGAAAAGAAGTTCGTGATCCTCGTTGACGACGGCGACGCCGACAATCCGCCCGACCGCGAAGGTCGCGTGAAGTTCCGTTGAGCACGGTAGGTCTCGTCGGTCGTGCAACAAGGTGAACAGAACTAGAGGCATCGTCGTAAAGGGAGGTGGAGACTGCTGGGAGGGAAGGAGGCTGGATTGGGAGTCGCCGCAGGGAGAACCAACAGAATTCGAATTCTTGTTGTCGGTGGTCTGATCGCGCTGGGCGTCGTCGCGGCGATCGTCTTCGGCAAGCCGCTGCAAACATCCCCTACGACTCCTGTGACGGTCGGAGCGCAAGCTGTTTCAGCTGACTTCTCAACAGTCGTATTGACGTTGACGGGCCCAACCGGTCCCGGAAAGCTGAGCGGATCCACTATCACCACACAGGTCACGTCGGAAACTCGGTTCGGGGGCGGTCTCAAACGCGGCGAGCCCATCGGCTCGGTGCCACTCGTCGTCACGATCGATGCCAATCCAAACAGCGACGGCTCCTACGCCTTGCTGGCGATTGAAACGCAGGTTCGCTAGGCGCCCAGAACATTGCCGACACTCAGGGCCGGTTTAACGCGGCTCGGCGCCTATCCAAAGCGGGACCACCGATAACGAGTGCTGGCTCCGCTTCGCCTACCCGGCTTCGATCAAGATGCCTGACGGCTCCTTTCAGAATATTGAGCGCAAAACGACGGCGCCTACCCGACTCACTGGGAAAAGAAGTTCGTGATCCTGGTCGACCTCGGCGACGCGGACAATCCGCCCGACCGCGTAGGCCGCGTCAAGTTCCGCTGGAGCGCGGGGTCGGCTAGAGCGGGCTCAGCTCGACGGAGAACGCGATGCTCGTGTCGCCGTGGTCGGTTACCCGCGACCATCCGAGTGAGATGAGCAGGTAGTACCTGCCGTCGCGCATCTGCTGCGAGGTATACGACCGCTCGGCGCCGCGGAGGTCGAACGACTCGAGTGGCGGGCCTGCCATCGTCTCGCCGCGCCAGATGTCGCCGTGGATCTGATTGATCTCGGCACCTCCCGAGAAGTCGAGTCGGATCGGGGTCGCCGCGCGGACGGTCGTCAGCGGCCCGACCGGCGCCAGGCTGTCGGCGCAGACGCCACTGCATCCTCCGGTCTGGCAGTAGCTGCCTTCGCGCGATCCCGGCACGCTCGTGTCCGCGATCATGAGAGCGACCGTTGGCCGCGGGAGGCTGCACGATCCGAGCACAACGAGGAGAAGGACCGCGAAGAATGCGCCGCGGCCGGTCACGAGCACGGCCGCGGCGGCCCGCCGTCGGGGATGGTCGCGATCCGCTGTCCGGTCATCGCGTTGACGATGATCCCATCGGTGCCGCTCCCCGCGACGAGCGCGTAGATCGTTCCGCCGTCGGCCGACCACCACGCGGCCTGCGCGGTCTGGATGTTGCCGATCCGGCTCGCGGCGGTGCTGCCCAGCGCTCGCACCCAGATCGAGGAGCCGAAGAGGCATCCCGTGTCGGTCGAGAGGTACAGGAACTCGTCGCGCGTGGGGCTCCACTCGAGCGCCTGGACGCGCGGGTCGATCGAGAGCAGTTCGGTGCGGCGCTGCGACGCGAGGTCAAGGGAGTACAGCGTCGCACCGAAGGCGCCTTGATTCCCACTCCCGCCGATGTGCGCGGTCAAGACCCGAGGCTCCTGCGCGCGCCACGCGACCAGCGAACCTGCACCGGCGTTGATCCGGCGGCCATCGATGACGTTGTGAAGGAAGATGTGCGGACCGTTCGAGAGATCCGCGTCGTCTGGCTCCGAGTAGCTGACCCACTGGCTGTCGTCTGACCACCCGAACAGCGTCGGATCCTGGCGCACCGGTGCGCGAAGCTGGTGCACGCTCCCATCGCTGATGTCGCCGACCCAGATGCCGCCCTGTCCGCCGAGGAGCGTGAAAGCGAATCGCCTGCCGTCGGGCGAGAGCTGCGGGTAGAACGCCCGGCTACCCGACGGACCATCGAAGAGAACCGTGGCCTCGCCCGTCAGCGGGTGAACCACGTGCAACGCGATGATCGACGTTTCGCCTGGCGCTCCGATGACGATCGTCTTCCCGTCGCGCGAGGCCGAGTACGTGTTGCTTCCCAGGTCCCACCGGGCCACCGAGACCGGCGGCGTGGCCCCGGTCAGATCAACCAGCCACAGGTCGCTGCCGCGGCTCAGGCTGGCGTCAACGTACGCGAACTCACGCGGGATCGAGGCGACCGCGGTGGTTTGCACACTCTTGGAGGGAGTTCGAGGCGGGGTGGGGGGTTGATTCCCGATCGCCGAACGCGCGCCGTTCAGCGCCGCGATCGCGGCGACCGCGACGAGAAGGGCGAGCGCGATCCCAGCGAAACCGGTCGCGAGGCTGAGGCGGGCTCGGTGCGCCGGCCGCAGATTCCCGGCAGGCACCTCGATCGTGCCGGCGAGGCTCCGCAGCGCGCTCGAAAGCTCGCGCTCTTCGTAGCTCTTCATGTGAGCGCCTCCCGAATCTTCGCCCGCGCACGTGTGAGCACTGGCCCGACGCTTGACGCGGCGATGCCGAGCGAGTCCGCGATCTCTTCGTAGGTCGCGTCCTGGTAGTAGCGAAGAACGAGCGCAATGCGGTCGCGAGGCACGAGACCGCCGAGGGCGATCGCGAGCGCAGCACGCTCCCACGGCTCAACGCTTTCGTACGACGGCAGTCGTACACGCAGTCGCTCCCAGAGACGGCGACGACGCAGGCGCCCCAAGGCCCTGCGGGCTGTTGCGGTGCGCAGCCATGCGAGTGGCTCGCGCACTTCCTCGAAGAACTCCCGATAACGGATGGCCCGTTCAAAGGCCTCCTGTACGACCTCTTCAGCCTCAGCCGCGCCGACCATGAGGGCGGCCGCACGAAACAGGACCGGCCGAGTTTCCTGGTACAGGGCCGCCCATCGATCGTCCAGACATGCCTCCTCCGCAGAGTCGACAGCGAACACACCCGGATGACGCGCGAAGCTGCCCGAATCGGTCATAGGCGCTGGAAAGGAGCACGAATCGTAACGAGAAGGCCCGCTAGCGCGCGCCTCGGAGCGACACCGGCGGTACGTAATCGCCGACGAGCTCGCGATGCCACCACGCGCCGGTCTCACGGTGCTCCTTCGGTGTCGTGAACCGGTAGAGATATAGGAGCGCACGGACGAACCGCGGCGGGTGGCCGTCGAATGGATCCTTTCGCAGTAGCCGCAATGTCGGTCGATCCGATTCGAGCAGCTTCGCGAGGAACGGGACGAACCACTCGTGGTACATCGGTGACGACATCGCCGCGAACCACATGAGCCAATCCAGGCGCAGGTGGTAGGGCGCGAACTGCGGCGGTCGGCGCTTGACGTCGCCCGGCTTTCCTTTGAACTCGTACTCGCGCCAAACCGTCTGCGGCACGAGGACGGGTTCGGCGGTCCCCTCGATCACGATCTCGAAACGCTCCTTCGTCACCGATCCGAACGCCCCGTACGTGCCGACGATATGCAAGGGGTCGAAGCTCGCGTTCATGATCTGTCTCCGCGAGAGGAGGTTACGGGCGGGTCGATAGCTGAGGACGACGATGACTGCGGTGACCGCGAGGACAACCCCGAGGTACCAGCCCGGTGTTTCCTGGGGGCCGTAGGGCGTGAGCGGGACGATCCGGCTGAGGGCGGCATTGTCGAATGCCGAGATCGCGAGCGCGATCGTGATGAAGTTCAGCCACGCGAAGTTGCCGGAGATCACGAGCCACGACTGGGTGACCACGATGATGATCCCCGCCACCGTGGCGATGGGCTGCGGAAAGAAAAGGAACCAGGGCACGACGAGCTGCGCGAAGTGATTGCCGAGCACCTCCATCCGGTGCAACCGTTTGGGAAGGTGATGGAAGTACCAGCTCAGCGCGTTCGGCATCGGCTGCGTCTCGTGGTGGTAATAAAGGCACGTGAGGTCGCGCCAGCACTGGTCGCCCCGCATCTTGATCAATCCGGCGCCGAACTCCACGCGGAAGAGGAGCCAGCGCATGAGCACGATGAGCTCGAACTGTGGGGTCGTCGTCGCCGGACCGAGAAAGATCGTCAAGAAACCCGTTTCGAGCAGTAATGACTCCCAGCCGAACGAGTAGAAGGTCTGACCGATGTTCACGATCGAGAGGTACAAGACCCAAAGCAGCGCGAAGATGAGCATCGATGCGAACGGCAGGGGATATTCGTCGCCATCGAAAAAGCCGGTGATCGCCACGACCGACAGGACCACGCCCGCCCACGCGACGACGAGCAGCTTGCGATCCGAGTAACCAACGATGTGAAAGAGGGTGGGGGACGCGCGGAACGGGACCGCGCGAATGAACTCGGGCGCCGGCAGGAGGCCGCGCTCGCCGAGAAGCGGCCGGAACTGGTTGACGGTCACCAGGAACGCGATGAAGTAGATGACGCCGAGCGCGCGCTCGAAGACGAAACGCGCGAGCCAGTAGTCAGGCGCGGCGAGCCAGTCCATGGCGCGGCTACGCTACGCGCGCCGTGGACCCGGCATGGAGCACCGAGCGCGCCCTAGCCGAGGCCGACGAGCTCGAGCTCGTCACGACCGGGCGCGTCAGTGGAGATCCACACACCGTGCGACTTCGTTTTGCGTATGACGATGGCGTCATCTGGCTGCGCACCGGAGAGCGCCCTGCAGCCCCCGAGGCGATCGGGATTCGCCGCCGGACAGAGTCCGATCGCACGTCCGATTGGCTCCAAAATTTGGAACATGACCCGCGCGCCCGGGTCCGCATCGCGAGTGCCGAAGTTGCGGCGAAATACGAGCCGTCCACCGATCCGGGCGCGGACCTCCGGCGTGCGGTCGAGCTCCTGAGGGAGAAATACGGTGCCGAATGGGTCGGCGACTGGTATCTCGATGCGGGGCGGATTGCCGTGAAGCTGCGCGTACTGGCCTGAGCATTTTTTGGCGGAGGGTCGACAATGGTTGTGATGACCCGCCTTCATCTCGCGGTCAAGGGAGTGGCCGTCCTCTCAGTCGCCCTCGGTGCATTCGGGATGGGGGCGAGCGCGCTCGGCGCGGACGCGCCGGCTCCCGTGCTCGTCGGACACATTCAGGGCGAGATCAACCCGATCACCGCCCGGTACGTCGACCGGGTCGTTTCGGATGGAGAAGCCGACAACGCGGCCGCCGTCGTCTTCGTGATCGACACACCCGGCGGCCTCATCGACTCGACGTACCAGATCACGGCGCGATTCCTCGCGACGCGCATTCCGATCGTCACATTCGTCGCGCCGACCGGCGCCCGAGCTGCGTCCGCTGGGACGTTCATCACGATGGCGGGCAACATCGCAGCGATGGCTCCGGCGACGAATATCGGTGCCGCGCATCCGGTCGACTCGAGCGGCGGCGACATCCAGGGCGACCTCCGCCTCAAGGCCGAGAACGACGCCGTCGCCCACATCGTCAACATCGCGAAGACTCGCGGGCGCAACGAGCAATGGGCCGAGGACGCGGTCCGCAAGAGCGTGAGCGCGCGCGTGGACGAGGCCCTCGCTCTTCACGTCGTCGACCTTCAGGCGAACGACGTTGCCGACCTTCTCGCGAAGATCGATGGCCGCAGCGTGACGACGACCGCCGGCACCATGACTCTCGCGACAAAGAATGCTCCGGTCAGCGACGACGGCCTCAATCCATTCGAAACGTTCCTGCACTTCGTGGTCGATCCGCAGATCGCCGTGCTGCTCTTCACCCTCGGCACGTACGGCCTCATTTTTGAGCTCTCGAATCCGGGCCTCATCTTCCCGGGGATCATCGGCGTGATCGCGATCATCCTCGCGCTCTTCTCGTTCGGAACGCTGGACGCGGATGGCGCGGGCGTCGCGCTGATGGTGTTCGCGCTCGTCCTGTTTGTCGCCGAGCTCAAGGTGCAGGCACATGGTCTTCTGACGGCCGGGGGCGTTGCGGCTCTCGTGATCGGGCTGATCATCGTGTTCCCCCCGTTCCGGCCGACGTTCCCGGGTGTGCGCCAGAGCGTCGAACCGCTACTCGTGCTCTTCGTCGTAGGGCTGACCGCGATCTTCTTCGGGGTTGCCCTGCGTACGGCACTGCGTCCGCTGCCCATCGCCAGCGGCGCGTCCTTGCTTCTCGGTGCGGTGGGGGTGGCCAAGACCGACGTCACGCCGCGTGGGATCGCTCACGTAGCGGGCGAGGATTGGACCGTGGTGAGCGAAGGGGGAGACATCCCGAAAGGTGGTCCGGTGCGAGTGAAACGTGTTGACGGCGTGCGGCTAATCGTCGAACCGGCGCGGGGCGCCGAAGGAAAGGGAGCGGCCTAAATGAATCTGAGTCTCATCGCTGCCGGGATCCTCATCGTGATCGTGATCCTCGCGCTGCGAGCGATCATTCACATCGTCCCGGAGTACCAGCGCCTCATCGTGTTCCGCCTGGGGAGCTTCGAAAAGACGGCAGGGCCGGGGATCGTGCTCCTCCTCCCACCGCCGATCCAAAGCGTCGCGCAGACGGTGGACCTACGCGAGTTCGTGGTGGAGATCCCGCAGCAGACCTGCATCACGAAGGACAACGCGCCGATCTCGATCGACTTTCTGATCTACCAGAAGGTGGTCGAGCCGAAGGATTCGTTCCTGAACATCCAGAACTTCCGTCAGGCCATCCAGGGCATCGCGACGACAACTCTCCGTGCCGTCGTGGGAAACATCCCGCTGGACGACGTGCTTGCCAAGCGCGAGCAGATCAACGAGGAGCTGCGGATCAAGCTGGACGACATCACGCACCGCTGGGGCGTCAAGGTCACGAACGTCGAGATCAAAGAGCTCACGCCACCCCGTGATGTGCAGGAGGCCATGAACCGCCAGCTCACCGCGGAGCGGACCCGCCGCGCTTCCGTCACCGAGGCCGAGGGCAAGAAGGCGTCGGCAATTCTCGTGGCGGATGGCGCAAAGCAGGCCGCGATCCTCGAAGCGGAAGGCGCGCGGCAGGCCGCGATCCTCCGTGCCGAAGGATTTGCCCTTGCCCTGTCGACGATCAACGCACAGGCGATGAACGCGGATGCTCGGACGATGACCCTTCAGTACTTCAACACGCTCAACCAGCTGGGGTCATCGCCGGCCACCAAGTTCATCATCCCGACGGAGTTCACGAGCCTCGCGGGGCCACTCGCCGGCATCATGGCGGCGCGCGGCGACGGCGAGAAGAAATAGCCGTCTAGTCGGATCCACTTGGGCGGAAGATGCGGCGCCACGCTCGGCCAGAACGCGTGGCGGCCGCCTCTTCCGCGCGTGCAGGGACGGCCATCGGCCGTACCCGTGGACGCGCCGGGAAGGGTGAGTACACGCGAGGCGGCACCCGCCATGACGCGGATGCCACCTCGACGTGCTGTGGTGGTGGGGAGGGGAACTCCCCGGGACGGAAGGACAGGAAAAGCGCAGATGCGGCTGCCACGATGCACCCCTACAACTTGTTTCGAACAGACGTTCGCATAATAGAACGTACGTTCGCCATGTCAAGAGCAGGGATACTCGAGTCCTGAGCACCGCTCTCGGGGCAGACCTCTTGCCCCAACGACCCCGGTTCGTCCGCGAACGAGCGGAACGGGAGGGGCACATCCTCGAGCCGGCTTGGACGGGAACCAGGGTCCTCGTTCGCGTCGGCCACCCCGAGCCGCACTTCGTCGGATACGAGGGCCGCGTGGACGGGCCACGCGAGCTCTACGACGCGATCGTCGCCGAAACAAAGTGCGAGACCGCCATCCTGGATGGCGTGTTGGTGGCCGACTGGAAAGACGAGAGCGACCTCGAGGTTGACGATCATGGCAATGCGTACACGCGGCAGTTCGGCGGTCGTCAGATCTTCGCCGCCTTTGACTTACTCGAGATCGACGGCGAGCCGCTCCTGACCATCCCGCTGCTCGAGCGCCGGCGTCATCTGGAAGGCGTTGTGACGCCGAGCCCCAATGTGCGATTGACACCCTTCGTCACACGCGGCCTGCGTGCGTGGCGCGACACACTTCAGGCGCAAGGTTTTCGGCGCGTCGTGCTCAAGAATTGGAACAGCGCATACAAGCCGGGAAAGACGACTGATGATTGGCTTGTAGTCGAAAAATTAAAGGCGGCTAGTCCATGACGCGTCGGAGGTTTTCATGAAGGCTAATGCGGCGGTCATCGACCACACCCAGCGCGATCCGTGGGAGGTCGCGCTCGAGCAGTTCGGCATCGCTGCGGACAGGCTCCATCTCGATCCGAACATGCGGCGGATTCTCAGTACCACGCAGCGCGAGCTCACGGTGCACTTCCCTGTGCGGATGGCCGACGGAGTCGTGCAGGTCTTCACCGGGTACCGCATCCAGCACAACACGACACGCGGTCCCGGAAAGGGCGGCATCCGCTATCACCCGTCGGTGTCGTTGAATGAGGTCAAGGCACTCGCGATGTGGATGACGTGGAAGTGCGCCGTCGTCGGTATCCCGTACGGCGGGGCGAAGGGCGGCGTCGTCTGCGATCCGAAAGGCATGAGCGCGCAGCAGCTCGAGACGCTCACGCGGCGCTACACGACCGAGATCGAGCTCCTCATCGGGCCGGATCGCGACATCCCGGCACCCGACGTGAACACGAATGCGCAAACGATGGCCTGGATCATGGACACGTACTCGATGCATCACGGGTACACGGCCCTCGCCGTCGTGACCGGCAAACCGCTCTCCATCGGCGGAAGCGAAGGCCGCAACGAGGCGACGGCGCGCGGCGCCGTCTATACGATCATCGAGGCCGCCAAGCATCTCAACATGGACCTCGAGGGCGCGCGCGTGGTGGTCCAGGGCTTCGGCAACGCAGGCAGCTTCTCCGCGAAGCTCATGGCCGAGCTCGGCGCGGTGATCGTCGGCCTCTCGGACACGAGCGGTGCGATCGCAAACCCCAAGGGACTCGACCCGAACCGCGTGGATGCGTACAAGAGGGAGACCGGTTCGGTCACCGGATTCACCGGGGCGGAGCGGATCTCGAACGCCCAGCTCCTCGAGCTCGACTGCGACATCCTCATCCCGGCCGCGATCGAGAACCAGATCGGCGAGCACAACGCCCCGCGGATCAAGGCAAAGGTCATCGCCGAAGCCGCGAACGGGCCGACAAGCCCCGAGGCCGACCGCATCCTCTTCGAGAAGGGCGTTTTCCTCATCCCTGACATCCTCTGCAACGCCGGAGGCGTGACCGTGAGCTACTTCGAGTGGGTGCAGGACCTACAGAACCTCTTCTGGCGCGAGGCGACGATCAACGCCCGGCTCAAAGAGGTCATGGTGAAGTCCTTCAACGACGTGCTCGAGACCGCGAAGAAGCACAAGGTCGACATGCGGACCGCGGCGTACATGGTCGCCGTGGGTCGCGTCGCCGAGGCAACGCTCACGCGAGGGATCTACCCGTGAAGCGAGTACCCCTAAGCATCTAGCGAAACGAGATCGGGACCGCGAGCCGCGAGTCGGACATCGGAACCGGTGCCGTGCGGCCGCTCGCAAGGTCGACGGCGATCGCGCTCGCTCCGGCGTCGGATGTGACGAAGGCGAGCGCTCCGTCCGAGCTAATGAGGAGGTCGCTCGCGGTAGGTAGCCCCCGCGCGACGATCCGGCGATCGCCGCCTGCCTTCGGCCAGACCTCGAGGCGATCCGCGACCAGGACGACGATCTCGTCCGCACCGGGCTTCCAGCGCGCGAACGCGATGCGCTCGCCTGACGCCGCTCCGAACTCGCGATGCGTGTTGTACGACGCGAGGGTCCACACGCGGATGACGCTGCCGTTCAGGATGCCGAGCACGTCGTTGCCGTTCGCGCGGAGAGTGATCGCCGGGATGCCACTCTCCATGGGCACCCGCGAGCTCAATGCGTCCTCGCCCACGACGACCCAGGCGATCCCCGTGGCATCCGCACCGCCGTAGGCGCACGCGCCGACCAGGCGCGTGACCCGATCCCAGCCAACGGCCCAGTACTGGCTGCCGTCCGTCAAACGGGAGATCTCGTGGATCGACCGCGTCGGCGTATCCACCACGCGAAGCGCCGAGAACGGCCCGGGAGCCTCTCCGGTCCCAGGTTGTCCGCTCGATTCCACGACAGCGACGACGCCGGTCCGATCGGACGACCAGACCGCCGCGGCACCCCGCTCGGTGTCGAGGACGGTCGCGAGGGTGGTGTCCTGGTCCGGAGCGGTCACGTCGAACACGCGAAGCTCGCGCGTCGCCCCATCGGCCGTCGTCGATACCCAGTACGCGACGCGCCTGCCGGTCCCCGAAACCGCCCCGATGAAGCCCTGCCCCCGCAGCGTGCTCATCGGCGCGGGGTCGGTCTCGCGGCGGAGCTCGGCGGCCGCGCCGCTGCCTGGCAAGGCGATGAATCCGCGGGAATCCGACAGGAGCGGTCCAGGCGGGGTTGGGGAGACGGTTGCGGAGACGAGGGGGGAGGGCGTGAGAGTCGGTGCCGATTCTCCGCGCAGGGCGACCGACCCTCCGGCGAGAACGGCAAGCAAAACGATGAGAAGGAGGATGCCGATCCAAAAGACGAACGGGTGGGCGTCTTTGCCACGCACTAACCACCGCTCGCCCGCACGGCCGGTGCCAGCGGTTAAAGTTGCGAGCGCGCGCCCGACCGGCGCGACGGGTTACCGCCCAACGAGGCGGCTAGATCGGCGAGCCGTGGACCGGGTCCTGGTCGCGGTCGACCTCGAGACCACCGGGTACGAGGCGGAGACCGAAGAGATTATCGAGATCGGCGCGATCCGCTTGACCGTCGCGCCCGACGGCACCGTGACGCTCGGCGAGCGCTTCCTGACATTCGCCAACCCGGGCCGCCCGCTGGCGCCGCCGATCCTCAGGCTGACGGGGATCCGCGATGACGAGCTTCAACACGCACCGTCGCCGGACGAGGCGGTTGCGCTCTTCGTGACGTTCGCCTTCCGAGACGGTCCGCCCTGCTTTGTCGGCCACAACGTCGGCTTCGACATCTCATTTCTCGAGCGCGCCGGCATGCCGATCGGGTCTGACCGTCTCGATACGGCCGAGCTCGCGTCGATCCTGTTGCCTTCAGCACCGAGCTATGCCCTACAGCGGCT
>DATLPP010000168.1:0-2459 GCA_035535615.1 Candidatus Udaeobacter sp. | reverse complement strand
GCGGGAGGAGCCGCGCATCCGCCGTCGGCACGTGGGTGTGGGTCCCGAGGACGGCCGAGAAGCGCCCGTCGAGGTGCCACCCCATCGCGAGCTTCTCGCTCGTCGCTTCCGCGTGCCAGTCGAGGATGCGGACCTTCGGCGCGCTGTCGCCGAGCTCCGCGAGGAGCGCGTCGATCGCGCGGAAGGGGTCGTCCTGATCGGCCATGAAGACGCGCCCGATCGCGTTCACGACGAGCGCACCTTTCTGGATGACCCAACCTCTGCCTGGATTCCCCGGCGGGAGGTTCAACGGCCGGACGCAGTACTCGAGCGCGTCGATCTCTTTGAGAAAGCTCCGCTGGTCCCAGACGTGGTTTCCGTTCGTGATGACGTCCGCACCCGCATCGTGGATCTCGCGGGCGATCTCGCCGGTGAGGCCCGCGCCACCGGCGGCGTTTTCGCCGTTGACGACGACGAGGTCGATGCTGCGTTCGCGCTTCAAGGTGGGAACGAGCGCGCCTACCGCCTGACGACCCGGCTTTCCGACGACGTCGCCGACGAACAGGACTCTCATCGCCCGCGAGCGATGAACGTCAGCAACGGAGTGGCTGTCGCGCGAGTGCGTTCCGTTGCTCGAGGTCACCATTGAAGGCATCGACGCGAGCGTTGTTCTCGTTCACAAGAGCGTTGTACTGGCTGATCAGCGCCGTGTACGTGGCGTACACGTCCGGCGGCATACCGCCGGGATAGGCGCGCTCCATCGACCCGATCTGGCCCTCTAGGCCCGGGAGCCGCGCGTTCGTCGCGTCGATCGTCGCGCGACTGGACGCGAGGCTGGCGTCGAGTGCGTTGATCTGCGTGACGAGGGCATTGGCCTGCGAAACGCACGGGTCGGCCGGCGGTGCGGGGACCTCCGCGAACCCCATGGTGTGAAGCTCGCGCTCGCTGAAGCGATTCGGACACGTGACGAATCCCGGGAACACGAGGCAGGTCACGGGATGCGTCATCAGGCCGAAGCGATCGACCCCCTGAAGGAGCGGGTCCGCGATCGACTTCAGCCAGTGACCGTCCGGGCCGGCGTCGGCACCACGGCAGCACCAGATGTGACCGAGCTCGTGGAGCGCCACCGCGACCGAGTTTTCCGTCGAGACCGGCCCGAGGTCGTCCACCATGTAGAGGAGGATCCGCTGCGAGCCATCGGGTGACGTCAGATGCAGCGAATTGCTCCGCCCAGGCACCACATAGATGACGATGTCCGCCGACGACGGCACGAGCTTCAGGGCGCCGAGGCCCCTTGTCGCAGCCGACCATTCCTTCACCAGCGTGTCGTTGAGACGCGTCACGCTGGCGTCGCGCGCCGCGACCAGTGATGGCTCCAGCCTCGTGGTGACCCCGTCGAGTCCGGCGATCGGATCGACGGCCTGGATCCGAGCCGTGAAGCTCTTCGCCTCGAGGCCCTTCAGCCCGATGTCGAACTGCGACCAGGTGCTCCGCACGCCCTGCGTCCCGGTGCACGTCACCTCGTGCCGCCCGTTGCCCGCGGGAACGAGTGGCGCCGCGTACGTGAAGCTGAGGGCGCCGGTCAGGTCCGCCCTACCCGTGAGAATCTTGGGCGGACCGTCCCCGAAGGCGCCCGGCTCGACCTTGACCGCCACCTCGCAGTTATCACCCGGCAGCGTCTTTATCTCGATCGCCCCGTAGGTCGAGCTGGCGATAGCGAGCGGGACCGGCGACGGCGTTGGTGCGACCGGCGCCGTCGTTGCTGATACATCGGCCGTCGGATCCACCGCGCGCGGTGACGCTGTTGGCGCGCAAGCGGCGACGACAAGGCTGGCCAGCAGGACGAGTCGAGAGGCCCTCAATTCCATATTCGATTGTGAGGCGCGGTCCTAGGCTGGGTTGTTTCCGTACTGGAGCGTTATTTGGCGTACTCCACGGCGCGAGTCTCGCGGATGACCGTGACCTTGACCTGACCGGGGTATTGCAGCGTGTCCTGGATCTTCTGCGCGATATCGCGAGAAAGCCGGGCGGTCTGAAGGTCGTCGAGCTGTTCGGGCTTGACCACGACGCGGACCTCGCGGCCCGCCTGGATCGCGAACGATTTCTCGACACCGGGGAAGCTGTTCGCCACGCTCTCGAGCTCCTGCAGTCGCTGGATGTAGTTCGAGACGATCTCGCTCCGTGCGCCGGGTCGCGCCGCGCTGATCGCGTCGGCTGCGGAGATGAGCGTGCCGGTCATCGTGACTGGCTCGACATCACCATGGTGGCCGACGACTCCGTCGATCACGGTCTGCGGGAATCCGTACCGCTTCAGCAGCTCGCCGCCGATGATCGTGTGCGGCCCTTCGACCTCGTGGTCGATCGCCTTGCCGATGTCGTGCAACAGGCCAGCCCGCTTCATGGTCTGCGGGTCGTAGCCGGTCTCGGACGCGAGGATGCCCGCGACGTGCGCGACCTCGATCGAATGCCGGAGCACGTTC
>DATLPP010000167.1:0-4482 GCA_035535615.1 Candidatus Udaeobacter sp. | reverse complement strand
TTTCAGGCCGTCGTGATGGGGGCGATCATCGGATTCCTCGGCGGCGGGAGGCTCGGCTAGCAAGACGCCCGACGCCATACTGGTCTCTCGCGCGAAACGGGAGGCACCTCGGGCGTGGAGGCGATGCAGGACCGGCTCCTCGATCTTTCGCTTGGGCTTTTTCGGCCGGATTGGCCATGGCCGGTGCGGTACGGCCTCGCCGTCGTTTTCACGCTGGCCATCGCCGGGCTGAAGCTCGCGATCCCGGCGTTCGGGGCGCCGGGACCCGACCTGTTCCTCACGATCCCCGTCGCGGCCAGCGCCGTCCTCGCCGGGTTCGGGCCGGCGCTCCTCGCGACCGTCGGCGTGACGCTCCTCGCGGCGTACTTCACACCGCCGGCCGGCTTTGCCATCTCGCTGAACACGAACGGAGTCGACGTCATCGGCTTCTTCTTCGAAGGCCTGGTCGTCGCGATCCTCGGCGCCGCCGTGCGCGCGGCTTTCACGAGGACGGTGGAGAGCCTTCGCCGCCGCGAGCAGCTCGAGGAGGAGCGCAGCGCGCTGATCGCGACCGTCAATCACGAGATTCGCAACCCGCTCGCGGCGCTCTCCGGCCACCTGCAGCTCGCGTCGCGTTACGCGCGGCGCGAGGACATGCGCGAGCGGGTCTCGCCGTCGATCGACGAGGCGCAGCGACAGGTCGGCCGTCTCCTCCGCCTCGCCGACGATCTACAGGTCATCTCGAGTCCGAGCGCGATCTTCCGAGTGGAGCCCGAGTCATTCGATCTCCTCGCGGCGGTGCGCGCCGCCGCGCGCCGCGTCGAGGCGCTCGATCCCGCGCGCGAAGTCAGGGTGACCGCGACGATCGACCCGCTGCTGGTGCGGGCCGACCCGGCGCGCCTCGACCAGATTCTCGACAACCTCGTGAAGAACGCCGTCGCGTACAGCCCGCGCGAAACGCCGATCGAGATCTCGACGAGCGCCGAGCCCGAGCACGCGGTCATTCGCATACGCGATCACGGCGCGGGGATCGACCCGGCCGAGCGCGAGCGGATCTTCGAGCGCTTCGTGCGCGGCGCGGGCACCGCGAGTCAGCCCGGCATGGGCATCGGCCTCTACGTCAGCAGAGCGATCGCTGCGCGGATGGGCGGCCGCCTCTTCATCGAGGAGAGTTCGAGCGATGGGACCGTCTTCGCGGTCGAGATCCCGCTTGCGCCAGCCGAGGTCGACGTGGCTCCCGACGTCGCGGTGGTCGCCGGCTAGCTACACGCGCAACGCCATCGCCCCGGCCGGCGCGCTCACCGCGTCGGGGTGGAAAATCGAGGCGAGCAGTTCGACACCGTCGACCAGCCTCGGCCCCGGCCGGCTGAAATAGGCGGCGCCGTCGACGCCGACGATCCGCGCGGTGCCGACGGGACCGAGCGCTGCGGCCTCGTGCGCGGCACGTGCCGCATCCCAGCCGCACGGCATCGCGATCACGATCTCCGGACGCGAAGCGATCACGTCGTCCCAGACGATCTCACGCGAGCGCGCGCCCGCCACCCCGAGGACGTCTTCTCCGCCCGCGATCCGCACCTGCTCCGGCACCCAGTGGCCGCCGTTGAACAACGGGTCGAGCCACTCGAGGCATGCCACGCGCGGGCGGGGGAGTCCTTTGACCCGTTCTTCGACCGTGGCCAGCCGCGAGCGCAGGCCGTCGATCGAACGGTCGGCATCGACCTCGCGTCGGAGCGCCGCGCCGACGCGGTGGATGTCCTCGAACACCCCGTCGATGCTCGAAGCGGTGAGAGGCACGACCTCGGGTTGGTGTTTGAGGCTCGCGGGGATGCGATCGAGCGTGACCGCACAGACCGCGCAGAGCGTCTGGCCGAGGATCACGTCGGGACGCGCGTCGCGGAGCGCCTGCTCGTCGAGATGAAAGGTGCTCTCTCCGCGGGCGCCGGCTTCGCGCACGTGAGCGTCGATCTCGCGCGCGCTGGCCCCGGCCGGGATTGTCGATCGAGTGACCCGCGGAAGCGCGAGGACAGCTGGCGGGAAGTCGTCGTCGTGCGTGACCGCCACGAGCCGATCGGTCGCGCCGAGCGCCCAGACCATCTCGGTGGCCGCGGGGACGAGCGAGACGACGCGCATCCTCGCTAGCGTATCGACACTCCGATGGGCGACGTGATTCTGGACGTGGCGCAAAAGACCGTGCAGACCTGGCCCGATCTTGCGCTCGGTACGCGCACCGCGCGGCCGAAGGCGTGGGGCGCGCTCGCCGGTCATGGCGTCGCCGCGCTCCGCGCCCGGCTCGGCCGCCCGCTCACGGACGCGGAGCGCCGTGCACTCTGGACAGCGCTCTGGCGCGAGGCTCTGCGCCCGCCCTAGGCTCTCGATGCGCGCGGCCGATTCCACAGGGGAGGACCCTTGGTCATGGCGCCGCACGGCCTGATCCTCACGATCACGATCGCGCTCGGCGCGGCGTTCCTCGGCGGCTTCGTTGCCGCCAGATTGCGGCTTCCCCCATTGGTCGGCTACCTCGGCGCGGGCATCGCCGTCGGCCCGTTCACGCCGGGCCTGAGCGCCGATCCCGCGATCGCCACCGAGCTCGCCGAGGTCGGCGTGATTCTCCTCATGTTCGGCGTCGGCATCCATTTCTCGCTCGAGGACCTCTGGGCCGTCCGTTGGGTCGCCATACCCGGCGCGATCGGGCAGATCGTCATCGCGACCGCCGTGACCGCGCTCGTCGTCCCGGCATGGGGCTGGACCTACGCGCAGGGGATCGTGTTCGGTCTCGCGATCGCAATATCCAGCACCGTCGTCTTGATCAGGACGCTTACCGACGTGGGTCTCCTCGAATCGGCCCACGGGAAGATCGCCGTGGGCTGGGTGGTGGTGGAGGACCTCGCGATCGTGATCGTCCTCGTCCTTCTACCGCCGCTCGCCCCGGTGCTCGGCGGGACCGCAGGTGCCGGCGGGGATGACCTTGCGTTCCGGCTCGCGATCACGGCGGCGAAGGTCGCCCTCTTCGGCGTCCTCATGATCGCGGTCGGGACGCGGGCGATCCCGTGGCTTCTCGAGCAGGTCGCGCGCACCGGTCATCGCGAGCTCTTCACGCTCGCGGTGCTGGTCGTCGCGCTCGGCGTCGCGGTGGTCGCCGCGTTCGCGTTCGAGGTCTCTCTCGCGCTCGGTGCGTTCCTCGCGGGGGTCGCGATCAGCGAATCCGATCTGAGCCACCAGGCCGCCGCCGAGGCGCTGCCGCTTCGCGACGCGTTCGCGGTGCTCTTCTTCGTTTCGGTCGGCATGCTGTTCGACCCGAGCTTCATCGTCCGCGAGCCACTCCTCGTCGCCGCGGTCGTCGCGCTGATCGTGGTCCGCAAGTGGCTTGTCTCGTCGGGCATCGTCCTGGCGCTCGGCTACCCGATACGGACCGCGCTCATCGTGGGCGCGGGGCTCGCCCAGATCGGCGAGTTCTCCTTCGTCCTTTCGGAGGTCGACCGCCAGCTCGGAATACTTCCCGCCGAGGGCCACGACCTCATCATCGCCGCGGCGATCATCACGATCACGCTGAACTCGCTTCTCTTCCGTTCGATCGAGCCCATTGCCGAGCGATTGCGCGACGTCGGTGCGGTCCGCGCCTTCGACGATCGCCGCGCCGGCGCTCTCGCACGTCTCGAGCGCGACCGTGCGGACAAGCTGCAGCGGCACGCCGTGGTCGCAGGACACGGGCGCGTCGGCTCGCTCGTCGCGCGTGCGCTTCAGCGGCGGAACATGGAGGTCCTCGTCGTCGAGCAGGACCGCAGAGTCGTCGAGTCACTGCGCGATGCCGGGACCGCCGCGATCTACGGCGATGCCGGCCACGCCCTCGTCCTCGAACGGACGCACCTGGATCGCGCGCTCCTGCTCGTCGTCGCTCTTCGCGACCCGCAGACATCGCGTCGCGTCGTCGAATACGCGCGGCGTACGAACGAGCGCATCGGCATCGTGGCGCGAGCGCACACGCGCGACGCAGCCGACTACTTGAAAAAGGCGGGGGCGAACGAGGTCGTCCTGGGCGAGGAAGAGCTCGCGATCGAGATGACCGGCTACGCGCTGCATCGGCTCGGCGTCTCGCCACAGGAGATCGCGCTCATCGCCCGGGGATTGCGCGCGCGCTAGCTCGGCTTCGAACGCGCGCGATAGAGCTCGAGACCGGTCCAGATGGCGCTCGTCAGTGCGAACGCCACGATCCAATAGATCCAGAAAGCGAACCCGAACGACCAGATAGGAACGGGAGGAGAGGAACTAGCGGTGACCAATAACAGGCCGACCGCTGCCGTTGCGGCCAGGGAGGGCACCCACGCATTTCCGATCCGCAGAAACCACGCGATCACGACGGCGATCGCGGCGGTCACCAAGACGTCGACAGCGAACCACAGGAAAGAGAACCGTTCGAGAAGAGTCGGCGAGACTTCGCCTCCCCGGGGTATCCCCGTCCCAGCAGCAACGAGGAACGGCGCTCCAGACGCTGGGTGCTCACCGGTG
>DATLPP010000166.1:0-3476 GCA_035535615.1 Candidatus Udaeobacter sp. | reverse complement strand
GCTGCGGGGGGAGACGCCCCGCTTGGGCTTCCTTGCCGTCGCCGACACCACTCGCACCGGCGAAGTCGCGGCCCGCCCTCCGATCGCCGATGACTACCTGAAAACCGCGGAATCGTTCATCGGCGTTCCTTACTTATGGGGCGGTACGACCGCACTGGGTTTGGACTGTTCTGGATTCGTCCAGCAGGTGTACCGTTTGAACGGGGTGGCCCTGCCGCGGGACGCGGATCAACAGGCCATGCTCGGCCGAAGGGTGGAAGAGGCACGAGCAGGTGACCTCTTGTTCTTCGGGACCGAGAGCGTGACCCACGTCGCGCTCGCCACGGGCGCCGCCGAGTTCATCCACGCTCCCATGAAGGGCGGCGTCGTCGAGCACAGCCGGCTCGGCGGCGATCGCAAGCTTCTCGGAATCCGGCGCTATCTTCCGGAACTTCCTACCGCATGAAGAGCCAGCGCGACCCCGCGGCCGGGGATGGCCGCACCGACCACGATCTGGTCTATGCGGCGCGCGACGGCGACACTATCGCCTTCGACGCCCTTTTCTACCGCTACCGCGACGGGATCTTCCGCCTCGGGCTCGCGATCACAAAAGACCCGTCCGCTGCGGAAGAGATCGTCGTCGACACGTTCGCGCGCGCCCACCGCGCGCTTGCGCGCCTTGAGCCGGACGCCTCGCTGCGTCCCTGGCTGTATCGGGTTGCGGTCAACCTCTCGTACAACCGGCGCCCGCGCAAAGGCGTCGTGCTTTCCTCTCTGGACGATGCAATCGACGAGGCGATCGCGAACGAAGATGGCTCGCCCTCGCACGTCGCGGAGCAGGCGGAGCTCCGGAGGTTCGTGCTTGGCGCCGTCGACGAGCTTGGGCCCAAGCACCGGCTCGTGGTAGTGCTGCATTACCTGAACGGCCTGAACCTCACCGAGATCGCGGAGGTCGTCGACTGTCCGGTCGGGACGGTCAAGTCCCGCCTGCACTACGCGCTGCGCCGTCTGCGAACGCATCTTGCGGCACACCCGGAGCTCGGCATCGAACCGAGCCGCCCGCTCACCGCTACTGGACTTAGGGCACCTAAGCCGATCACGGCATCTGTGCCCATCGAGGGCGAATGAGACTCTTCTCGCGCGGTTGCGAATCTCGTCAGGCGGCGTACCTCGTCGGAGCCGACAGGCTTGGCGCGCGGGACCGGATCGCCCTAGAGGCGCACGCCGCATCGTGCGCCGACTGCGCGGACGCGCTGCGGAACAGTCGGCCCGTCGATGCCGCGCTTCGCGGAGCCTTCGCCCCCCTTCGAGAGCGCCGGACGATGATTGCGCCCGGTCGTGTTCGTTTGGCCGTCGGTCCGCGGAGCACGGCCGCCAAGAACCCCTGGCTTCACCTGCCCCGTTTCGTTGGTCGACTCGCCGAGGTCTCGGTCATGGTCGGAGTGACGCTGTTCGCGGTCGGATCCTCGTTGGGTTCATCGACACAGCAGTCCCCGCTCTCAACGACGCACTCTGTCGTTCAGGAGTACTTCCGCGCACAGCCTCCTCTCGGCGAGATCGATTACGTCCGTTGGCTCAGACTCGTCAAAGCCGATGCTTCCTCGACTGTTTCGGACCCCACGCGCCTTCCGATGGGCGGTCGTTTCGATTACGACCCCATCGAGTACGCACAGGGGCCGGGGGCTTCGCCGCGCTGAGCTGACCCGGCGCGGCGCCGTATCGCTCGCGCTTCTGATCGCCGTCGGTGTCGTCAGCGCGTGCGCAACCACTCCGCCGACACGACGCGACGTCGTCGTCGGTCTCGTCGGCGAGCCCCACACCGTCTTCGACGACGACCCGTCCGCGCGCTTCATCGCCTCCGCGGTCACCGAAACGCTCGTCCGACGCGATGCGCACGATGAGCTCATTCCGCGTCTAGCCGAATCGGTCCCGACGCTCGAGAACGGAGGCCTTCGCGTAGTGACCGACAACGCGGACGCACCTGACGGGCGCCTCGTCGCGACGTTCCGGCTGCGCGACGCGAAATGGCAGGACGGCGTTCCGATCACGGCGACGGACGTCCGGTTCGCGTGGCAGCAGGACGAGGCCGCGACGCTCGGCACGCTGGCGCGCTGGACCGCGGACCGCATCTCCGACGTTCAGGTACTCGGACTTCGCGACGTTCGCGTTCTCTATCGAAACGCGGAGCGCTGGGATGATTACGCCCTCGCGCCTCGCGTCATGCCGACCCACCGCCTCGCCCAGGCGACGCCCGAGCAGCGCACCGCCTATGCGCGCGAGCCGGTCCACGCTGGCGCGTTCGCGATCGCGGCCTGGCTTCCCGGGAGCATCACGCTCTCCGCGTATCCGGGGTACGTGCTTGGAACACCGAAGCTCGGGCGGCTCGAGATCCACTTCTTCCCGACGCGCGCTGCCGCGCTCCAAGCCCTCTTGCGTGGCGACGTCGACATAGCGCCCTGGCCCGTGCTGGAGGCCGATCTTGCGAAGACCCTCGACCGCTTCGCCGACGGCACGCACCTGCTCGCCCATTACGTCCCCACCGAAACCGGGACGCTCCTCCGTTTCGGATCGGATCCCAAACGTTTCGGCGATCCGCTCGTCCGAAAGGCGATCGAGCTCACCATCGACCGCCAGTCGATCGTGGACGACGTGTTCGTCGGTCGCGCACGCGTCCCGCGCACGTACCTCCTTCCGCCTCAGTGGGCGGCGGCCGAGGACGTGCCTCCGGCGCGGCCGGATCGGGACCGTGCGCGAGCGCTGCTAACGGAAGCGGGATTCATCAAGGGCGAGTTCGGGATCGTCGAGCGTGGGGGCGAGCGGATGACCGCGACGCTCGGCGTCGCGGCGGGCTCGCAGGCTCGCATCGACGTGGCGAGGCGAGTCGCGGGCGACCTCGCCGTCATCGGCATCGCCGTCGATGTGCGCGAGCGTCCGCTGCCGGACCTGCTACGTGAGGTGCGCGGCGGGGACTTCGATCTGGCCCTCACGTCGGAGGAGGCTGCCGACCCACAGCTTGCTTCGGAGCGATGGGCCGGTCTGGTCGACCCCTGGTTCGACGCGCTCGGGTCACTCGCGGCGCAGGCTCCGGACCGCACCGAGAAACGAGCGATCTATGCCGAGATGGAACGAATCTGGACCGTGGCCCTGCCCGCGCTGCCGCTCTATCAGGAGCTCCGGGTCGATGTCGCGCCGCAAAGTCTCGCCGGAATTCAACCAACGCCATCGGGTTCGGCCCTCTCGTGGAACGCTTTCGAGTGGAGTTTTTCGATCCGCTGAACCGCCGAGGGCTAGCGACGGTACAGAGAATGGCCCAGTATCGCGCCATACCCCACTAAAAAAGGACAGGGAGGCGGAATTTTGACCCAAGCTCGCAGTCGCATCTGGCCGCTCCTATCACTCTTGACGCTACTGGCGATGGTCGTCGGTGCCTGCACCCAGCAGGGCGGCGGACCAAACACCAGCGGCGGAGGAGATCAGGCGGACCCCAACGGCGAGCT
>DATLPP010000165.1:0-2262 GCA_035535615.1 Candidatus Udaeobacter sp. | reverse complement strand
TCCTGCTGCGCCTTGTTGAAGCGGTGGATCTCGTCGATGAACAGGACCGTGCCCTGGTTGGTCAGGCCGCGCAGCTTGCGCGACTCCTCGATGATCTTCCGAAGCTCGGCGACACCCGAGGCGACCGCCGAGATCGCGACGAAGCGCGACTTCGTGCGCTTCGCGCCGATCGCGGCGAGCGTTGTCTTACCCGTTCCGGGCGGTCCCCAGAGGATCATCGACGGCAGCTGACCCGCTTCCATCGCTTTGCGGAGGACTCGGCCCTTCCCGACGAGATGACTCTGGCCCACGAATTCATCGAGGTCGCGCGGGCGCATGCGAGCGGCGAGCGGTTGCGCTTGAGGCATTCAGCGATTCTCCCACCGCAACCGAATTGCCGCTCCAGAAGACATAAACAGTCGCTTATGCTACGAAACGCAGTGGAACGGGGAGCCGTCCTTAGCCAATCGAGCCTGCGCGAGCTTCGGAGCTATTACCGCGCGCTCGGTGATGTGAACCGTCTGCGCATCGTGCAGATCCTCGTGACCGAGGGCGAGCAACCCGTCTCGGAGCTCGCTCGCCGGCTGCGCATCAGCCAACCGCTCATGTCGTGGCATCTGCGACGGCTCCGACGAGCAGGGATCGTGCGCATGGAACGGCTCGGCCGCGAGGTCCGCTGCTCGTTCGACCGCGAGAAATTCGCGGAGCTCAATGCCCGCGGGTTCCGCCTCCTCATGAACCGCGCGGAGGCGCAGGCTTGAGCCACGGCGTCGTTCCCGATCGCGTCGCCGAGGGCGCACGCGCGGGCATCGGTCCGCTGGCGCGAGCTCTGGCCGGCATCGGCATCACGGCGAACGCGGTCACGATCGCGGGTGGCGTCCTCAGCGTCATTGGAGCGGGGCTGCTCGCCGCGGGCATGCCGCTCCCGGCGCTCCTCGTGCTGCTGGTCGGGACGGTCGCCGACACGCTGGACGGCCAGATCGCGAAGGCGTCGGGAGGCGGGACGCGCCTTGGGGCGTTCCTCGATTCGACGGTCGACCGCGTCGCGGACGGCGCGCTCTTCGTCGGCGCGGCCGCGTCGGGCGCGAACCTCGGCCAGCCGCTGCTCCTCTGGTCTTCGCTCGTCGCCCTCGTCGCCTCGTTCCTCGTCCCATACGTGCGCGCGAAAGCGGAATCGCTTGGGGTCAGCGCGAGCGTCGGCCCCGCACCCCGCGAGGCGCGCATCGTCATCTTTCTGATCGGACTCGCGGCGTGGGCGCTGTTCGACCTTCAGGCGCTGTTCGTCGCGGCGGTCCTCGCTCTCGCACTCCTCTCATCGATCACGTTCCTACTGCGGGTGGTCCACGTGGGCCGCCAACTCTCGATCAAAGAAAGGTAGAGCCGAGCAATGGCGACTGCGACCAGGAAAAGGAAAGCCCCAACGGCGCGACGCGGCATCAAGAAGAAGCGCATCCGCGTCGCGATCATCGGTGTTGGCAACTGCGCGAGCTCGCTCGTGCAGGGCGTGCATTACTACCGCAACGCGAAGCCGGGCGACCGTATCCCGGGGATCATGCACGTGGACGTCGGCGGATATCACATTCGTGACGTCGACTTCGTCGCCGCGATCGATGTCGACCGGAACAAGGTCGGCAAGGACCTGGCAGATGCGATCTATCAGGCGCCGAACAACACCTACCGCTTCGCGGACGTACCACGCTCTGGAGTCAAGGTCTCGCGGGGGATGACCCACGACGGGATCGGCAAGTACCTCTCCGAGATCGTGAAGAAGGCGCCCGGCGCTACCGACGACATCGTCGGGATCCTCCGCGATCGCAAGGTCGACGTCGTCGTGAGCTATCTGCCCGTGGGAAGCGAAGAGGCGACGAAGTGGTACGTCGAGCAGGCGCTCGAAGCCGGGTGCGCGTTCATCAACTGCATCCCTGTGTTCATCGCGCGAGAGCCGTACTGGCAGCGACGCTTCGCGCAGAAGAACCTGCCGATCATCGGCGACGACATCAAATCGCAGGTGGGCGCCACGATCACGCACCGCGTGCTGACGCGGCTCTTCATGGACCGTGGCGTGCGCCTCGATCGGACGTACCAGCTCAACTTCGGTGGCAACACCGATTTTCTCAACATGCTCGAGCGCGAGCGTCTGGAGTCGAAGAAGATCAGCAAGACGAACGCGGTGACGAGCATGCTCGACTACCCACTCGACGAGAAGGACGTCCACGTCGGGCCGTCCGACTACGTTCCGTGGCTCCTCGACCGCAAGTGGTGCTACATCCGAATGGAGGGGAC
>DATLPP010000164.1:0-8344 GCA_035535615.1 Candidatus Udaeobacter sp. | reverse complement strand
GTCGCGGAAGAGCTCGTGCTTCGCACGGTCGAGGGCTCCGCCCTGTTCGCGCGCAAGAGCGGCCGGCACCTCGCGGAGCTCCGCAACATGGTCACCTCGCCCGGCGGGACGAGCGCGGCCGCGATCTACCAGCTCGAGAAGGGCGCACTCCGAACCGTTCTGTCGAAGGCCGTGTACGCCGCATACCAGCGAACGCGCGAGCTCGGCGCCGAAGCCGAGCGGCGTACGGATGAGCATCCGTGAAGAACATCGTCACCGCGCTCGTCATCGCCCTCGCGTGTGTCGCGGGGCTCTGGCTCGTCTCGGTCGACGCGCGAACGGACGACACAGGGATCGAGGCTGGTTTGATCTTCCTGATCGCCGCCGCGCTCGCGGCTGTGCGACCGCGCGCCGCGATCGTCATCGCGTTCATCGTGGGCGGCCCGATCCCGATCGCCGAAGCTCTGCAGAGCGGCGGCTTCCCAGCAGGCATCGCCGCGCTCGCATTCAGCGTCGCGGGTGCGCTGGTCGGCGCTTATCTCGGGATCATCGTGCGGAGGAGTTCGTCTTCGAGCAGCGCGTGAGATCTAGCCGAGGACGGAATGGACTTCGTAGACCTCGCCGCCGCGCTGGATCGTCGCGTGACCGTCGACCGTCTTGAGCCAGGCCTGAGGCGCTCCGTTCAGGGCCTCGAACGTCTTCACTTCAGAAACGCGCGGCCAGAGGAGCACGGTGCGCTCATGGGGGGCGCCTTCCGAGAGGAAGCGTTCGAGGTCCGTCCGGTTTGCGAGGATGACCGCGACGCCGGCGGATGCACCGCCCGGCGCGAATCGGACTCCGCGCGACTTCCACGCCGTGAGCCAGCCCGGAGCGGCTTTGTCGACCCCGATCACCGCTATGAGCGGCTTCGGTCCGAAGTCCCAGAGCCACGCGGCCGTTTCGGCAAGACACTCCGGGTCCGCGAGAGGGCGCCACGTGGCGTCGGCGGGCGGGAGCTCGAGCACGAAGCGGTCGTATGCGACCTGGCTCACCTGCATGTTGGGTCTGGAATAGCAGGCGGCCGACCGAGCGGGCAGTCCCCGGGCAAGGGGAGAGAGGGCTAGTACAGAAGTACCGGTGTGCTTAAGCGGAGCGGCGCAGGCGTGGATCGAGCGCGTCGCGGAGCGCGTCACCCAGGAAGTTGAAGGCGAAGACCGCGGTGAAGATCGCGACCCCCGGCCCAACGCTCATCCACCACTTCATGTTCGCGAGGTAGCGGGTCGAGTAGGCGACGTCCTGACCCCATGACGGATCGGGTGGCTGGGGACCGAGGCCGAGAAACGAGAGCGCAGCCTCTGCCAGGATCGCGAAAGCAGTCGACAACGTGGCTTGCACGATGAGGGAGTTCGTGATGTTCGGAAAGACGTGTCGTATGACGATCCGGAATGGAGTGCACCCCACGGTCTTGGAAGCAAGGATGAAATCGCGCGAGCGAACTGCAAGCGTCTGACCGCGCGTCAGCCGCGCGTATGCCGGAATCGCGACGATACCGATGGCGATCATCGCGTTCTGGATCTGTGGCCCGAGAGCTGCGGTGATCGCGATGGCAAGGACCAGCGCCGGGAAAGCGAGCAGCGCATCCACGCCTCGCATCACGAAGAGGTCGAACTTCCCGCCAAGATATCCGGCGGAGAGACCGATGCTCACACCAATGAAGAAACCGATGCCCACCGAGATCAAACCGACGGACAGGGAGATGCGGCTTCCCCAAATCACGCGCGACAGCACATCGCGGCCGAGATCGTCCGTACCCAGGAGATGCGCCAGGCTCGGCGACCGGAGCGAGTCGGCGACGTTGACCGCGATCGGGTCGTAGGGGGCCACGACAGGGGCGAACAACGCGATGAGGAACCACGCCAGCACCATCGCGCCGCCGACGATCATGCGCGGGTTGCGACGCGCGAAGTAGCGGAGCGCGGCCGGGCGATCGGCGCGAGGCACGCGAAGAACAACAGGCAGGGTCGCTTCGCTCATCTCGCCGTCTCGAATGAGATGCGCGGATCGAACCACGCGTAGAGCACATCTACGAGGAGCGTGGTGAACATGTACGAGAATGCCGATACGAGCACGACGCCCTGGACGACCGGATAGTCGCCGGACGGGATCGCCTGCACCGCGAGCCGTCCGATTCCGGGCCAGAAAAAGATCTGCTCGGTGATGAACGCGCCCTCGATGATCGCCCCCACCTGAATGCCGATCAGCGTCACGACTGGAATGAGAGCGTTCTTGAGCGCGTGGCGCGTGATAACGGTTCGCTCGTGCAGGCCTTTCGCGCGCGCGGTCCGCATGTACTCGAGTCCGAACACGTCAAGGAGGCTCGAGCGGACCTGCCGCAAGTTCACCGCGAGGCTTGCGGTCGCGAGCGTGAGCGCGGGGAGCACGAGTCGACGGAGGTTGTCTCCGACGTCCTGCGTGATCGGCACGTAGCCGCCCGGCGGGAAGATGTGGCCGGGGATCACGTACGCGAAGAGCAGGATGAGCACGATCCCGAGGAAGAACCCAGGGAAAGAAACGCCAGCGAGCGTGATGCTCGTCGAGAGCAGATCGACGATCGAGTTGCGCTTGACGGCTGAGAGGATGCCGACGATCAGCGCGACCGTCACGGAGAAAAACAGTGCGGCGAGGCCCAGCTCGAGCGTGGCTGGAAGCCGCTCGGTCACGGCCTCAAGCACGCGCTGATGTGTCTGAAAGGACCGGCCGAGGTCCCCCTGCGCGAGATGTCCGAGCCAGACGACGTACTGCACCGGGAGTGGCTGGTTCAGGCCCATCTGATCGCGGATCGCCGCGATCGCAGCGGGATCGCGCTCTTCACCCGCGAAAGTGAGCGCGGGGTCGCCGGGGGAGATGCGCACGAGAACGAACACCCCGATCGTCACCAGAAACGCGACGGGGATCATGAGCACGAGGCGACGGAGGATGTATCTGATCACTCCGTCGCCTCGTTTCTCACGTCACTCTGAGGTTACTTCTGGATCGATGCGGCTTGGAAGCGCGGGATGCGGTCCGGGTATGACTCCATGCCAATGACGCTCTTGACGGTGATAAGCGGAGACACGCCGAACCCGTACCAGACGCGAGACGGATCGTCGACCGCGTAGATCTGCTGCGCCTGGAGGAGCAGCGCCTTGCGCTTCGCGGGGTCCGACTCTGCCCGCTCCTGCGCCATGAGGTCGTCGACCTGCTTGTTGGAGTACGACGAGTCATTGTTCGGCGAGCCCGTAACCACGAAGTCATACGTGTTCCCATCCGGGTCCAGGCGTCCGCTCCACCCGACGAAGGTCATGCCTGAGTGCTGGTGCTTCTGCTGGAGTGCCACGATCTCGTTCAGCGTCTGCGTCTTGAGGTCCATCGTGATGTCCGCCTTCGCGAGCTCGGACTTGATGAGCTGTGCGGCCTGAAGGATCGCGGCGTCGCCGGATGGAACGAGGAGCTCGAACTTCAGCGGTCCTCTGCCGACATCGGCAATGAGCTTCTTGGCGCCATCAGGGTCCGCCTTCGGCCACGGCTTGAAGCTCGCGTCGTAAGCGAAGTGTGCGGGCGAGATCGGGCCCCAGCCGACGAGGCCGACGCCCGCGGCTGGCCCGCTCTTCAGGATCTCGTCGCGGTCGATAGCCATCGCGACCGCCTTCACGTAGCGCTTCTCGTTGAAGATGAAGCCGGCGGCCTCATTGGGCACGAGGCTGTTCCAGCTAAAGGACCCGACCTCCTGGTAGGTCAGGGTGGAATCGGCCTTGACGGCGTCGACGTCCTTCCCATTGATCCGGTTGAGGACCTGCGCATTCCCGGTCCGAAGGTTGGTCAGAGCGACGTCCGCGTCGGTGATCGGGCGCACCGTGATCTTGTCGAGATACGGGAGCTTGCTCCCGTCTTTGTCCTTGCCCCACCAAGTGGGATTCTTCTCGAGGGTGTAGTGATCGCCCTTCACAGCTTCGGTGAGGATGAAAGGGCCGGTGCCGGCCTTGAACGGCTTGAGAGTGAAGTCAGCACCCGCCGAGGTCACGACCGCCTTTGAGACCATCATCCCGGCGCGGTCGACAAGCGCGCCCAGGAGCGGTGCGAAAGCGCTCTTCAGATTGAACTTCACCGTCTTGGGGTCGACGACGGTGACGGTGTCGACGGAGCCGAGATCCGCGGTGCGCAGCGATCCCTGCGTGGTCTTGTAACGTTCGATATTCCACTTGACCGACTCCGCATCGAACGCTGTCCCGTCGTGGTACTTCGCGTCCGTGCGAAGCGTGAACGTGACCGTCTTGCCGTCGCTCGAGGTCTCCCACTTCTCCGCGAGCCACGGGAGGATGTTGCCTTTCGGATCGACACGGACGAGCGAGTCGTACATGGCGTACATGATGTTTCGGTCGACGAAGAGGCCCGAGAGCATCGGGTCGAGGTTGCTGACGTCGTTCTCGAGCCCGAATGTCACGGTTCCCCCGTAGGCCGCCTTCGCTCCTGTGCTTGGTGAGGCGCCGCCGCCGCCCGAAGGCTGCTGGCCGCACGCGGCGAGAAGGATCGCGAACGCCGAGAGAAATGCCACGAGATAGCGGGCGGAACGCATAGATACCCCCTCCCGAACCGACCGGGTTTCACGGAGGATACGTCCGCCCGCTAGGTCTGGTTCAGAGCCTTAAGTGGCTTCGACGTCGGATTCGCGATGTTCCTCGACGACTCGCTCTTCCTGGACCCGTTCGCCGCCTTTCCTTCCGAATCCCGGAACGAGTGGAGGCCGTCGGATCACCGCTTCCCGCTTCACGCTGCGGGAACCGACCGGCCCGACGCCGACGGTGCGGCCCGGGACGGGGCCGGCTTCGCGGGCCACGTAGGGCGAGGCGACGGGCACCACCTGTGAGGGGGCGAGAAGTCCGCCGAGCCAGCCGCCAAGGATCGCCGCGAGGAAGCCGAGGAGCGCGCCGAACGTCAGAGCATTGCCGAGGCTGTCGATATTCAGGCCGGCCGCGCCGGGGACCAGGGTGGTGACGTCGACACTGACCCCGGTGAACGCGCCGTTCGCGGCCGCGTAGCTGAGGAGCACGAGGACGAGAAGGACGAACAGGCTGAAGAATGCGGTCAGCATGCCGTGCCAGCTCGTGCGGTATCCCGCCATCCGGCCCGCGACGTAGCCGCCGATCAGGTACGAAACCAAGATCCCGATCACCACAGGGACCGCGGTCGCGATGTCGTTGCTGCCGATACTCGGGTTGACGCCGACGAGGACCGCTGCAACCGCGGGCGCGACGAGCGCCATCGCACCAATCGTCGCGATCCATCCGCCGAGCACCGACATCCACGATGTGGCTGGGCGTACGAGGACTGCGTTCATAAGACCCTCCTAGAAGAAAAGTTCGGGGGGTCGTGGTGCAAAACGCTGGCCATCCCGTCGCCCGACGAAGGGTTAAGCGAGCGCTGCCTTCGCGCCGGCCGCTTTCGCGAACGTCTCGGCGAGGTCGGTTTTTTCCCACGGCAGATCGGGCCTACCAAAGTGTCCGTACGAGGCGGTCTGACGGTAGATCGGCCGACGCAACGCGAAGCGCTCGATGATCGCGCCAGGCCGGAAGTCGAAGTGCTCCTCGATGAGCTTGCGGATCGTCTCGTCGGAGACCTTGCTCGTGCCGAACGTCTCGACGTTGAGGGAGATCGGCTGCGCGCCGCCGATCACATACGCGAGCTGCAGCTCGAATCGATCCGCGAGTCCCGCTTTTACGATGTTCTTCGCGACGTACCGCGCCGCGTATGCGGCGGAACGGTCGACCTTCGTCGCGTCCTTTCCGCTGAACGCGCCGCCTCCGTGCCGCGCGTAGCCGCCGTAGGTGTCGACGATGATCTTGCGTCCGGTGAGCCCTGCATCGCCCATCGGCCCGCCGATGGTGAACGCGCCGGTCCCGTTCACGAGGTACTTCGTCTTCGAATCGAGCCACGTGCCGCCGATCGCCGGCCGGATCACCTGCTCGCGGATCTCGTTGCAGAGCCGCTGGTACGCGATGCCCGGGTCATGCTGCGCGGCGACGACGACGGTGTGGACGCGCTTCGGCACGCCCTTCTCGTATTCGACCGTGACCTGCGTCTTTCCGTCGGGCCGCAGGTACGGGAGCGTCCCGTCCTTGCGCGCTTTCGCGAGCTGACGCGCGACCGCGTGAGCGAGCGTGATCGGGAGCGGCATGAGCTCGGGCGTCTCGCGTACCGCGAACCCGAACATCATTCCCTGGTCACCGGCGCCGAGCTCCTTGGCGTCGGTCCCTTCGCGCGCCTCGATCGACTCGTTGACGCCCTGCGCGATCTCCGGCGACTGCTCTTTGATCGCGGTCAGAACGCCGCACGTCCGGTAATCGAAGCCGTAGTCGGCGTTCGTGTAGCCGATGTCCTGCACGACGCCGCGCACCAGACGCGGAACATCCACGTACGCGTGCGTCGTGATCTCGCCCGCGACGAGGATGACGCCGGTGGTGGTCGCGGTCTCGCACGCGACGCGCGAGTTGGGGTCCTGGCGGAGACACTCGTCGAGCATCGCGTCGGACACCTGGTCACAGAGCTTGTCGGGGTGACCTTCGGTGACGGACTCGCTCGTGAAAAGCACGCGGTCCGCCGACTTGAACGACTCGGTCATCAGGTCCCCGCCTTCCACGATCGCGCGTACTCGGCCTGCGCCTTCGACATCGTGTCGATGTGCATGCCCATGGCCTCGAGCTTCCGGCGCGCGATCTCCTCATCCAGCTCGCGCGGCACAGGGTAGACCCGCGGCTCGAGCTCCTTGCCGTGCTCAAGCAGGTATTCGATCGAGAGGACCTGGTTCGCGAAGCTCATGTCCATGACGGCGGCCGGGTTTGCTTCGGCGGCCACGTGGTTCAGCAGCCGGCCTTCCGCGAGAACGAACACCTTCTTATCGGGCAGCTGGTACTCCTCGACGAAGCGCCGTATCTCGCGCCGACCCTTCGCCATCTCGGCGAGCGCGCCGAGCTCGATCTCGTCGTTGAAGTGGCCGACGTTCGCAAGGATCGCACCGTCCTTCAGGAGCGCAAAATGCGGCCGGCCGATGACGTTGAGGTTGCCCGTCGCGGTGAAGAACACGTCACCGCGCTTCGCTGCCTCGGCGACGGTCGCGACCTGGAAGCCGTCCATCGCGGCCTCGAGCCCGCGAAGCGGATCGACCTCGCAGATGGTGACGATCGCGCCCATTCCGCGAAGCCGCTCGGCAACGCCCCGCCCGACCCAGCCGTAGCCGCAGACGACGGCGCTCTTGCCGGCGAGGAGCAGGTTCGTCGCGCGGAGCAGACCGTCGATCGCGGATTGGCCGGTGCCGTACTGGTTGTCGAACATGTGCTTGGTCTGCGCCTCGTTCACGGCGACGATGGGGTACTTGAGAACGCCCTCTTCGGACATCGCGCGCAGGCGGATCACGCCGGTGGTCGTCTCCTCGGTGCCGCCCTTCACGCCGGCGAGGAGCTCGCGGCGCTCGGTGTGGAGGAGCGTCACCACGTCGGCTCCGTCGTCCATCGTGATCTGGGGCTTCGTCTCCAGGACCGCGTTGATGTGCCGGAAATACGTGTCACGGTCCTCGCCCTTCCGCGCGAACACGGAGATGCCTTCGCGCGCGACAAGCGAGGCAGCCGCGTCGTCCTGCGTCGACAGCGGATTCGATGCGCAGAGCGCGACCTCGGCCCCGCCGTCTCGCAGGGCGAGGGCGAGGTTCGCCGTCTCGGTCGTGACGTGCAGGCATGCGGCGATGCGGAGCCCCGCGAACGGCCGTTCCTTCGCCACGCGCGCGCGAATCTGTCCGAGGACGGGCATCTCGCGCGCGGCCCACTCGGTCCGCCGAACGCCGGCGTCGGCGAGCTCGAGATCCGTGACGTCGTACTTCGGAGCCTTCGTCGCAACCGCCATCTATTTCTTCTCCTTCAACGAGCCAAAGAGCCGCTCCCAGCCAGGCCGCCGTACGGCGGGCCCTTCGATGAACAGCCCGTGTGTCTGATATCCGAGGCGCTCGTACACGGAGATCGCGGGCGCGTTGTCCTCGCGCACATTGAGGACGACATCGCGGTGCTGCTCGAGTGCCGTCTCCGTGACTGCCGAGGTGCAGGATCGCGCCATGCCCCGCCCGCGATAGGCGAGACGTGTCAGGACGTTTCCGACGGCCGCGATGCCCGACTTCGTCGAGCGGACGTGCGTGCCGGCCGCCGAGACGAGAACGTCGGCCTGATAGATGCCGAAGTAGATCTCACGCCTCATGCGCTCGGGCGTGAAGTAGGTGCGCGATGCGTGGCCGTAGAGGTCGATCACCGTGCCGAGGTCGTCGGGAAGGAGCCGTCTCACTTCGTGGTTGAGGCGCGGGCGGAAGCGC
>DATLPP010000163.1:0-2065 GCA_035535615.1 Candidatus Udaeobacter sp. | reverse complement strand
GCGACCTCGCCGTCGTACAGCGACGACACCCCGAGCTCCGCCCACGCCGGCTCCCACATCGCGGCGAGCTCCCGCGAGATCTCGAAGAC
This sequence comes from Candidatus Udaeobacter sp., assembly GCA_035535615.1. Lineage (GTDB taxonomy): Bacteria > Chloroflexota > Limnocylindria > P2-11E > P2-11E > 3-1-20CM-2-70-9. The sequence goes on along the minus strand of DATLPP010000163.1, from coordinate 1,976 downwards.
CTCACGCGCCACCGGTTCGTACGCGGACCAGTCGATCGCGGGGAGCAGGGTCCACGCCATGTAGAGCCGCCGTTCCGCGCTGAGGTAGCGGTCGAAGAGCGCGTCGGCGCGGGTGCGGTCGCGGTAATGACCGGTGCCGACGTGCAGGATCGCGAGGGTCTGGTCCGTACCGACGACGACCGCGTCGGGGTGCTTCTGGAAGACCTGCATGGTGACCCGCTCGTGCCGCTTGTCTCGTTCGAGGACGAGCTTCGTGCGCGCGAAGTAGATGTCGCTCTTGTAGCCGGCGCGGATCTTCTCGATCGGAAGGCGGAACACGTGGGGCCGCAGGCGCTCGGTGATGATCACGGGTCGGTCTGCCGAGCCAGTAAGTCACGTATGCCCGGTCCGGTTTGTACGCGCAGAGCGACCGGATCCCCAGCCACCGCATCGCGAATCCGCTGCACCTGTTTCGGAGCGGTGTTCGCGGGCAGCTCGTCGAGCGCGAAATACCGGACCGCATCCGCCTCGTCGCTCGTACCAGGCGTTCCGGAAACGATGCGGCACTCGAAGTTGAAGACGAGCTCTGCCGTCTCTGGCTTCCAGTAGAGACCGGAGAGACGCGTGACTTCGACTTCGAGCCGGACCTCTTCGCGCGTCTCGCGGATCGCCGCATCCCATGGCGACTCGCCGTCCTCGACGCGGCCGCCGGGCAGATTCCATGCGTCTATGTCGCGGCGGTGGCACAGCAGGACGTGGCGATTGTCGTCGAAGATCGCCGCAAAGGCGCCCGTCTGCATCAGAACATGCTCATGAGCATGCCGCCGTCGATCTGGAGCGACGTTCCGGTGATGTACGACGCCTTCGGCGAAGCGATGAAGACGACCGCCGCCGCGAATTCCTCGGGCTTTCCGTAGCGCCCCATCGGGATGACGTTCTTCTCGTAGTGCTCGCGGATCGCCTCGGGTGTCGTGTTCTGCCGCTTCGCCGTATCGGAGTCGAGCTGCTCGATGCGCTCGGTCGAGATTCGTCCGGGCTGAATGCAGTTGACGCGGACGCCGTCCTTCGCGAGATCGCTCGACAGTGTCTTGGCCATGCCTTGCACCGCCGCGCGGATCGCGTTGGAGAGGATGAGGTTCAGGTATTGCGTCGGCTGCTTCACGGTCGTCGATGTCATGTACACGATCGAGCCGCCGCCGCCTCTGCGCATGTGCGGAAGCACCAGGCGCGTGAGGCGGACCGCGGAGAAGAGCGTCACCCCGACCGCCTTCTGCCACGCCGCGTCGTCGAGATCGTCGAAGCGGCCGGGTGGGGGACCGCCCGCGTTGGACACGAGGATGTCGATCGTCCCGAATTTGTCGACGGCGGTCTTGATCAGCTTCTGGCAGCCCTCGGCCGTGCCGACATCGGCGACGGTCCACTGCACGTCGGCCCCGGTCTTCCGCTGCACATCCTCGGCGGCCGCGCGGATCGCTGCCTCGTCGCGGCTGCACATCACGACGCGTGCGCCCTCGCGCGCGAATTCCTCAGCCACCGCGCGGCCGAGCCCCTTGCTCGAGGCGGCAACGATCGTGACTTTGTCCCGGAGACCGAGATCCATAGGGCTATCGTGCCACCATGCGGCGAAACGTCGCTCGGGCCGGCCGTCTTCTCCTGGCCGCGGCGCTCGCCTATCTCACCGTGGGCATCGTGTGGGAGACCGCATTCGGTCTCGCGTTGACGCCATCCGCAACCTCGGACATTGGGCCGCCGTGGGAAGGGCTCATCTCATTCCTGGCTTGGTTCGTCCTCCCGTCGGTGCTCTGGCCATCGAGCATGAGCGCTTTCATCCCCGGTGGATGGATCATCGCGACCGGTCTCTTCGTGGGAATGACGGCGCTGATGTTCGCGGCGCTCACGCGCCTGGCGCCCGACGTCGTCGCGCCTAGAGGACCCCGGCGACCACCAAAACGACGATCACCGCCGCGAGCGCGAGTCGGTACGCGACGAACCAGTTG
>DATLPP010000162.1:0-5860 GCA_035535615.1 Candidatus Udaeobacter sp. | reverse complement strand
ACGGCGAGCCGCTGCACTGCATGTGGAAATCGATGGCTGATTTCGCTCGCGGCGATCCGCTCTATCCCGAGGGTTTGCTCGAGCTTCTTACGACCGAAATTGGCCGGTGATGGCGTCGACTGTCTCCTCGATATCTAGCGTCGTCGAATCCACAACGACCCAACCTTGCTCGGTCGTGTTCTCCGCGATGAGGAGCGGATGCAAGCCACGGCACGCCGCTTCAAGACTGCTCGGATCGAAGGGCTTTCTTCCAGCTGTTGCGTTCCGCGCGAGAACGCTTGCGAGGGTTGGGCTGAGAAGCACCTTCCGAAGGTCGGAACCTCCGAGGTAGGCCGTGTATTGGTCGAGGTGTGACTCGCGAACGACGTCGTCCAACACCGCAACGAATCCAGCGTCCGCGTAGTCGGCTGCGACTCTGGCCGCACCGCGTCTCGCTAGAGCGAATTGTCGATCTGTCTCGACGCTCCACTCGGTGGGACTAGAGAAACCAGACCGGACCCAATCGCGAATGTCATCGACAGGGATGTGGACGGCTAAGGGAAACCTTCGGCATAGGGCGACCGAGACCGTGGTCTTGCCTGCGCCCGGGGCGCCGGTTATGAGCCAGATCGTGGCTCGTGCCATGAACTACGCGAGCTTCGGGGCGATCCCGGCGAGGGCGGCGATCTGATCGCGTTCGGTGCCGTATGGCTGGAACATGATGTTGGCGTGGCCGATGCCCTTGTCTGCGTAGGTGCGCAGCTTTTCGGCGGCGTCTTCAGGAGTTCCGATGAGCAGACCGGGCCGGTCCTTCAGGATCCCGGCGCGATTCGTCTTCCACCGCGCTGCGAGCTGATCCAAGCGCGAGTCGGCTTCGGCGGGCGTCTTCCCGACGCACGCCATCAGAAACGCGCTCCGCAGCAAGGTCTTGGGGTCGCGCTTCTCGGCCCGGCACGCTTCGTCGAGGTCGCGGAGCCGGTCGGGTAGATCGCCCGGCCCCGACGCGCTCACCGTGATGTTGAACGCGTGGCCGTACTTCGCGGCGGCCCGCATGACGCGCGGCTTCGACCCGCCGATCCAGATCGGGAGCGGTTTCTGCATCGGCTTCGGCGAGCAGAGCGCGTTCTCGATCCGGTAGTGCTTTCCCTGATACGTCGCACGCTCCTCCTTCCACATTCGCGTGCAGATCTCGAGCGTCTCGATCATCTGCGTGACGCGAGTCGGCGCGTCGGGGAACTCGTAGCCGTACGCGCGATATTCGACATCCTTCCAACCGGCGCCGAGGCCGAAGTCGAGACGCCCCTTGCTCATCACGTCGACGCCGGCCGCGATCTTCGCGAGCAACGCCGGGTTCCGATAGGACTGCGCCGTCACCATCGGCCCAATCCGGATGCGCTCGGTGCGCACGGCGAGCGCCGCGAGAAGCGTCCAGGCCTCGAGGCAGTCGGTGTTCACCGCATTCGGATCCAGAAAGAGATGGTCCGAGACCCAGAGCCGAGTGAAGCCGGCGCGCTCGGCGTCGAGCGCGATCGCCAGGACGTCCTCGAACTTGAACCCGAACTGCGGCTCGATCTGAACGCCGAGATCCATTCGCCGGACTCTAGCGGCGCGCCGCGCTCAACGCTCCGGCGGTGCGTCCTCCTCCGCCGTCAGCCGGAACATCATGTGCCGGCCCGTGACCGTGAGGGTGGCGAGCATGAACGCGGCGAAGACCGCGATGCCTACGTTCGGGATCGGCCCGATGCCGACGACGAACGCGTTGAACGCGACCACGAGGACGAACCACACCAGGAACGCGAAGAGCGTCTCGCGAAGCTGGAACGTGATCGGCCGCCTCGGCACGCGTCGAGCGGGCCGCCGCTCAGGTGGGAGCTCGGCTTCCGCCTCGCGGCGCTTGCGGCGATCCGCGCGCATCACGCGCGTCACATAGCCGATGCACGCCACGAGGATGAGTGCCTCCCCGAGAACGTTGGCGTACCGGCCGAGCGTGACCGAGACCGGGATGAGCAGGAGCATGAGGACGGCGACGATCGTCGCCACCGTCGCTAGAAGGATCGTGAGAACGCGACGCGCGCTCATCGGGCCGACAGGGCGCGATCGAGGACCTCGACGATGTGGAGCACCGGGATGTCACCGCGCCCCCGTGAGCGGAGGCCCGCGGCCAGCTGGAGCATGCAGCCGGGGTTCCCGGTGACGACCGCGTCCGGCTTTGTGGCGAGGATCGCATCGATCTTCGGCTCGAGGAGCCGGTCGGCGTATTCGGGCTGAGCGAGGTTGTAGTACCCGGCGCTTCCGCAGCAGACGTCGGCTCCGGCCATCTCCACGAGCTCGAGTCCGCGCACCTTCGAAAGGAGCGCGCGGGGCTCCGCTCGGATGCCCTGCGCGTGCGCGAGATGGCACGGGTCCTGATACGTGACCCGCATCCCGAGATCGCCCAGGGTCGCGTCGCCGACGATGGTTTGCATGTATTCGCTGACGTCGCGAACGCGCGACGCGAGCGCGGCGGCGCGTTCGGCCCAGTTCGGCCGACCCTCGAGAAGGTGCGCGTAGCTCCGCAGATGCGCGCCGCAGCCCGCGGCGTTCACAAGGATCACGTCCGCTCGTTCAAGAGCCGCGACGTTGAGCTTCGCGAGGCGCACCGCCTCCGCCTTGTCGCCGGCGTGCGCGTGCAGCGCGCCGCAACATGTCTGTCCCGGCGTATCGATCACCTCGACGCCGAGGTGCGCGAGGACGCGCGCGGTCGCCGTGTGGACGTCGCCGTACGAGGCGCGCATGACACACCCAAGGAGCAGCGCGACCGATGCACGGGGCGACGCCACCGCAACCCTTCGATAGGACGGACGGCCCACCGGAGGCGCGAGCGCATCGAGGCGGCGCAGACGCGGTGAGAGGAACCGGCGCGCGAGCCGGCGCAGGCCGGTGCGCTCGGAGAGGAGGAGAAGCGCGGCCAGCGCGCGGAGCACCCATGGTCGCGAGACCGACCAGAGAAGCAGCTGCCCGAGCGGCGGGATGCCCCGCACTTGCGCGATGCCTGCGCGCGTCTCCTCGATGAGGCGGCCGTAGGGGACGCCGGAGGGACAGACGGCCTCACACGCCCGGCACGCGAGACAACGGTCGAGGTGCAGCAAGGTGGTGTCGCTCGATCGCGTATCGATGCGCCCGTCCGCGATGGCACCCATGAGGTGAAGGCGTCCGCGCGGCGACTCCGTCTCGAGCTGTGTGATCTTGTACGTCGGGCACGCCTCGAGGCAGAGGCCGCAGTGGATGCAGCGCTCGAGCCCGGTCGTGTCGAAGACGGCGCTCATACGGGCATCCGTCCCGGCGCGAGCACACCGCGCGGATCGAACCGCTCCTTGAGGGCGCGCGCGATGCCGAGCGGGACTCGCGGCGCGCCCCACGCTCCACCCGCTTCGCGTTTGTATTCGCCGCTCGCGCGCTCGAGCACGGCGATGCCGCCGACGGCCTCGAGCGAGGCGCGGACCTTTCCGAAGGTCGCGCGATCGATCGATCGCAGCAGGTAGGCCGTCGAGTTCCCCGGATAGATCACCGCGGGGTACCCCGCGAACTGGATCGCCGGGCGCGTCGCGGACGGCCATGCGACTCGTGCGGCCCACTTCGCCTCGAGCGGCAGCGCGGTGATGTCGTTCCACACCTCGTTCGCGACGTCGCGCCACCGCATGAGCTCGCGAACCTCGCGCCCGAGGCGGCGCACTGCGGCGGCCGGCCCTGTGAGACGAACGAGAAGCGCCGCGTCGCCCCGCGCACCGAGGCTGCCCGCCGCTTCGCCGGTGACGATGGCGAGCGCGTCCAGCGGGAGACCGCTCGCATGAAGAAGTTTGGCTGTCTCGAACGCCTCGGGGACGCCGGCGTCGGCGACCAGCGACACCGTCCGTTCAGGGATGGCGGTGAGCTTCAGCGTCAACTCGACGATCGCGACGAGGGTGCCGAACGTTCCGCTCCACAGGCGGGTGAGGTCGTAGCCCGTGACATTCTTCACGACCCTGCCGCCCGAGCGCACCGGCGTGCCGTCGCCGAGGACGACACGCGCGCCGATGACCCAGTCGCGCGGGTGGAAGTACCGAAGACGCGACGGGCCCCCGGCCGCGCTCGCGAGGGTGCCCCCCACGGTCGCGCGCTCGGCCAATCCCGGCTCGACCGGCCAGCGCTGGCCGCGAGGCGTGAGCGCCTCGGCAAGCTCCGCGAGGGTCGTCCCCGCGCGGACCGTCGCCACGAGATCCCCGGGTTCGTACTCGACGATCCCGCGCAGCGCGGAGAGGTCCAGGGCGGTGTCGTAGCGTGCCGGTGGATCGCCGACGCCGAGACGCGTCGCGCCGCCCGTGACGACGATCGCCTCGCCGCGCTCGTTTGCCCCGCGGATCGTGTCGGCGACCTCGGCTTCGCTCGTCGCGCGGACGATGTTGCGCGGGGTGATCCCGTCGATGGCGTGCAGGTCGGGACGGACCGCTACACCCACATGCCCTCCGCGAGCGCGCGCTTGGTGCGCTCCGTCGGGATGTCGGCGCACGCATCGCCTCCGGGGAAGATCTTCCCAGGGTTCATCGTGCCGTCGGGGTCGAAAGCGTCGCGTGCCCGGCGTTGCGCGTCCAGATCCTCGGGACCAAAGACCCAGAACATGAAATGGTTCTTCTCGAGCCCGATGCCGTGCTCTCCGGAGAGCGCGCCTCCAGCATCGATCGCAACTTTCAGGATCTCCGCGCTCGCTTCCATCACGCGGTCGATCGGCTGCGTCCGCGCGTCGAACAGGAGCACCGGATGCAGGTTCCCATCGCCGATATGGAACATGTTCGCGATCACGTACCCATAGCGATCGGCGATCGCGTTCACCTCGCGGAGAACGTCGGGCACCTTCGTTCGCGGGACGACCGCGTCGTGGAGATAGTTGTTTGGCTTGATGCGCGCGAGCGCGGCGTAGCCGAGCTTGCGAGCCTTCCAAAGAAGCTCGCGCTCGGCGATCGTCTCCGCTGATCGCACCTCGGTCGCGCCGTTCTTGCGCAGGATCCGATCGATCGTGGTCGCCCAGTCCTCGGTCTCCTCGCGAAGACCCTCCACCTCGACGAGCAGCAGCGAACCAGCATCGGCCGGCAGATGCACCTCGAAGGCCGCGTTCAGGGCGCCGATCGTCACCCGATCCATCATCTCCATCGCGGCCGGGACCACGCCGCTCGCGACGATCGCGCTCGCCGCCCGCGCGCCATGCTCGATGTCCGCGAAGACCGCGACGAAGGTGCGGACATCCTCGGGGAGGGGAAGGAGGCGAAGCCAGACCTTCGTGATGATGCCGACCGTGCCCTCGCTGCCGACGATGAACGGGACGCAGTCGTACCCAGGCAGGTCCGCGACCTCGCCGCCGAAGCGCATGGTCTCGCCCGTCGGCACAACGAGCTCGACTCCGAGCACGTGATTGGTCATCGACCCGTACCGCAGGGCGTGCGGACCACCCGCGTTCGTCGCGACGTTCCCACCGATCGTCGAGATGCGCTGGCTCGCCGGGTCGGGAGCGAAAAAGAGTCCGTGCTCCTTTGCCGCGACGCTTACGGCGAGATTGGGAACGCCCGGCTCGACCACGGCGACACGCCCGACCGGATCGATCGAAACGATCCGTCGAAGCCGCGCGGTCGAGACCACGATCGCGTCGGCGCACGCGATCGTGCCTCCGGAGAGGCCGGTCCCCGCGCCTCGCGGCACGATGCTCGCGCCGGCGTCGCGAGCGGCCTGCACGACGGCCGCGACCTCCTCGGCGGTACCGGGCAGCGCGACGGCCGTCGGCGGGCGCCGATCGAACCCCGCGTCGTACTCCCACACGAGGAGATCCTCGGGCCGCCAGAAGACGTTCTCGGCGCCGCAGATCTCCTGCAGTCGC
>DATLPP010000161.1:0-3547 GCA_035535615.1 Candidatus Udaeobacter sp. | reverse complement strand
GCGACTTGGTGGAGGCCGGTCCACGACGGGCGTCGTCCGAGTCGGCGGGACCGTGCGCCGGCCGGTGGGTCCGTGGACACCGACGATCCATGCCTTCCTCCGTCACCTGCGCGCCTCGGGCTTCACGGCAGCGCCCGAGGTACTCGGCTTCGATGAGCAGGGCCGCGAGATCCTCAGCTACATCCCCGGCGAGACGTGGGGGGACCACATCGATCCGGACGAACCGAAAACCGCGCTCGTCACGATCCGGCCATGGCCGGCGGCGACCCGTTCGGACTCTGCACTCGCTGCGATCGGCCGCTTGTACGCGGATCTGCATCGCGCAGCACGGGGCTTTCGGCCAGCGGCGCCGATCTGGCGCGAGTACGACCTGCCAATGCGCGACGGCGAGATCGTCACTCATGGAGACGCGGGACCGTGGAATGTCGTCTATCGGGACGGGATGCCCACCGCGCTGATCGACTGGGACCAGGCGCAGCCGGACCTGCCGACCAACGACCTTGCGAAGATCGCATGGCATTTCGTGCCGCTCGGCCCCGATGACTTCCTTCGCGCGTGTGGTTTCCACGAACCCTTCGCAGCCGCTCGACGCCTCCGTGTTCTATGCGAGGCCTACGGTCTCGCCGATCGCGCCGCGATCCTGCCCGCACTGAGCCTCGTGAAACAGCTCTGGCCGATGAAGCTGCGTTACTGGCAGCCGATTCCGCCCGGAACCGGAGCAGCGCACCTGCGCGCGGCCGCTACTGACCTCGACTGGCTGGAAGACAACGCCGGCGAACTACGCGCGATTCTCGCTTAGGAAGCGGCCGGGCCTGCCTAACGGCTCGCGATGCGACCAAGAAGAAGTCGCCGCCGCGGCACGCGGCGGGCGCTCCAGCGAAACGCCTCGCGGATCATGGCGATAGCGTCGGCGTCCGCCGGCTTTCCGGCGACGTGGACGTCCGCGTAGGGCTCTCCACGCTCGATGCGATCCCCTACCTTCGCGTGCAGAACGATCCCGGTGCGGTGATCGATGGGGTCGCCCTTCTTTTCCCGCCCGGCGCCGAGGCGGACCGATGCGATGCCGACCTCGTCCGCGGCGATCGCGGAGACGTACGCGGTGCGCGCGGCGCGTAGCGTCTCGACCTTCGGCGCGCGCGGGAGCTTGGACGGATCGTCTACCTGTGTGACGTCGCCGCCCTGCGCGGCGACGAGCTCGCGAAATTTCGCGAGACCGCTTCCGTCTTCGAGGGCGCGATCGATACGAACGAGCGCGGACTTCGTGTCGCGCGCCTTGCGCCCGCGCACGAGCATCTCGGCGCCGGCCGCGCGCGTGAGTTGCACGAGGTCCGCCGGTCCATCGCCGCGCAATGTGGCGATGGCCTCGGCGATCTCGAGGCTGTTCCCCACCGCGCGTCCGAGCGGCTGCTCCATATCGGTGAGCTCGCACGTCACCGCCAGGCCGTGTGCGACGCCGATCGAAACCATCGCGCGCGCGAGCTGACGCGCGGACGCGAGGTCCTTCATGAACGCGCCACTTCCGACCTTCACGTCGAGCACGACCGCGTTCGCGCCCGCCGCGATCTTCTTCGACATGACGCTCGATGCGATGAGCGGTATCGCCGGCACCGTGCCGGTCGTGTCGCGGAGCGCGTACATCTTTCCGTCCGCGGGCGCGAGGTCCGCGGTCTGCCCAGTGACGACGATCCCGATGCTCTCGAGCTGCGAGAGGAATTCAGCGGTCGAGAGATCCACGCGATACCCACGGATCGACTCGAGTTTGTCGAGCGTGCCGCCGGAAAAGCCGAGACCTCGGCCGCTCATCTTCGCGACCGGCACGCCGCACGCCGCGACAAGGGGCGCGACGACGAGCGTCGTCTTATCGCCGACTCCGCCGGTCGAATGCTTGTCGACGACGCGTCCGAAACGCGAGAGGTCGAGGCGCTCGCCCGATCGGACCATCGACGCGGTGAGCGCCGCCGTCTCCTTGGCGTCCATGCCGCGCCACACCACCGCCATGCAGAACGCAGACATCTGGTAATCGGGAACGTCGCCCTTCGTGTACCCCTGCACGAGCGCGTCGATCTCGTCGGCGGTGAGCTTGCCGCCGTCGCGCTTTCGTTCGATGAGCTCGACGACGCGCACGACGGGAGAGCCTACGGGTTCAGGGAGAAGCTCGACCGCGCGCGGCTGCCCGCGAACGGCAGATCACTGCCGCCGCACGGGTCGCTACTCGATCTAGGATGCCCGCGACTGCCGGAGGTCGCCAACCGCTTTTGGCGATCGTCCATGGTCGGGCCTTCTAGTCCGTCCAAATTGCGGAGGGCGTCCCAGCGGTGAAATTCGGGTTCGTAACTTCGTTCGGTTCAGTTCACGACTACATCGACATGGCGCGTGACGCAGAACAGCACGGCTGGGACGGCGTCTTCGTCTGGGACGATATCGCGGTAGAACCTCGCGATGTCTTCGATCCGTGGGTCGTGCTGGGTGCGATGTCGATGGTCACCACACGGGTCACGCTGGGCGCGATGGTGTTCTCGCTCGCGCGGCGACGTCCGTGGAAGGTCGCGCGTGAAACCCTCACGCTCGACAACCTGTCGCATGGGCGTTTGGTACTCCCCGTCGGGCTCGGTGGCACCTGGGACGGTGGCTACGCGCGCGTCAACACGGACGATCCCGATCGGCGAGTGCGCGCAGCGAAGCTCGACGAATGCTTGGACATTCTGAAGCTCGCATGGACCGGCGAAGCGGTGACGTATGACGGTTCTCACTACCAGATGCGCGACATGCTGTTCCAACCACGTCCGCTCCAGCAGCCCCGAATCCCCGTATGGCCGGTTGGCGCGTGGCCGTACGAACGATCTCTCGGTCGGGCCGCGAAGTGGGACGGCATCGTCGCGACCGACAAGTCCGGCGGGCGCGATGAGAAACCAATATCTCCTGGCGTCCTCGCACGGATCTCCGCGTGGATGAAAGAGCACCGGAAGTCAGCCGTCCCGTTCGACATCATCGTTGAGGGAATAAGTTCAGGGACAGATCATTCCGCTGATCGGGCGATGTTGGAGCCGCTCGCCGAGGCTGGCGCGACATGGTGGATCGAGAGTCGTTGGGAGGATGAAACGCCGGACACCCTGCGGGATCGCATTCACCGTGGCCCGCCCCATTTGGGCTGAGCGTTCTCGGACGGCCTAACCGGGGGATTATTGAGAGGCTGGTGGGGCGGGGCTAGATCTGCGCGATCACTCCTTTGATCACGTCTGCCAGGCGGTTACCGGCGCGGTTCGCGACCTCGAGCACTCCTTCATGGGTGACATGCTCGATCTGGCCAGGAATACCGGTCGCCATGTCCGTGACGGTGCTGATCGCGAGGATGTCCATCCCCATGTGCCGAGCAACCAGGACCTCGGGCACCGTGCTCATGCCCACAGCATCCGCACCGAAGCCGCGCAGCATGCGGAGCTCCGCCGGTGTCTCGAAGTTCGGACCGGCGACCGCGACGTAGATCCCCTCGCGCAGGTCGCCGTCGACGGAATGCGCGATCTTCCGCAGTCCCTCGGTGTACGTGCCG
>DATLPP010000160.1:0-5295 GCA_035535615.1 Candidatus Udaeobacter sp. | reverse complement strand
CGCCGCCGGACCCAGAGGGCCGTGTCCGCGGTCTGCCCCGCCCAGGCGAGCGGGCTGGGGTCGCGGACCGAGACGAGCTTTGTCTCACCGATGGGAAAGTCCGTGACCGCTCCGACCGGCACGAGCTCGTCGGTCGGCGCGCTGAAGAGGGGAGCCAGGAGGTAGCCGAGGATGGGTAAGCCAACGATCCCGCCGATGAATGCGGTGAGCGCGAGGGTGATCCGTGTGAGGAATCGTCGGCGCGAGATCTCGTTCACGGCGCGGCCTCCTCGAGCGCCTGCCGGATCCACCCGACGAGCGCCCCCGCTGTGATCAGCGCGCCTGCGGCAATGACGAGAGGACTCGTCAGCACCCCGATGGCGGTGAGGCCGATGCCGGTCGCGAGCGTCACCGGCCAGATCGAAGGGGCCGGACCGTGCGCAGGGCGGTGCTCGTTCACAGGAGTGTCCCGATATAGACAACGCTGAAGACAACGACCCAAACCGCGTCGACGAAGTGCCAGTACAAGCTCACCGCGTCCCACGCCACCGCTCCCACGGCGCGCGCGCGACCGAGATGCGCGGTGAACAGCGCCGCGAGCGCGACGAGTCCGGCCAGGACGTGGACCCCGTGCAGCCCGGTGAGCGTGAAGAAGGTCGTGCCGAAAAGCGCGCTTCCGGGCCCGATCCCCTCGCTCAGAAGCCGCGCGTATTCGCTGCCCTGTCCGGCGAGGAATATCGCACCGAGGATCATCGTCGCGGCGAGCCACGCGCGACTCCGGGTGCGGCCCGCGACGGCCATCGTCCCGCTGCTCGCGAAGAGCGCGATGGAAAAGATCGCGGTACGACCGACATCGAGGTTCGCTTTCGCCGTCGCCAGCCCGGCGTCGCGGTACGCGACGTACGCGAGGACGATCGCGAGGAAGAAGACCGATTCCGACGCGATGAAGATGACGACGCCCAGCAAAACGCGATCTTCAACAATCCTCGGGCTGCGTTCGAGAGACACTGCTCGGCTCATCGCTTGTCTCTCGCCTCGGGGTGCTTTCGGTCCCAAAGCGGGCGGCGGCCGGTGACGGCGGGAATGCTCGCGAAGTTCTCCGGAGGAGGCGGCGAGGTCGTAGACCACTCCAGCGTGAACGCGTCCCACGGATCGTCACCGGCGATCTCGCCGGAACGAAGGCTGCGGAACAGATTTACGAAGAAGACGACCATCGCGACCGCGAGGATCGCGGCGCCGATCGTCGAGATGAAGTTGAGCGGACCCCAACCGGTGCTCGCGGCGTACGTGAACACCCGGCGAGGCATCCCGGCGGCGCCGAGCCAGTGCTGTGGCAGGAACGTGAGGTTGAAGCCCGCGAACGTCAACCAGAAATGCCATCGCCCCAGTCTTTCGCTGAGAAGTCGGCCGGTCATCTTGGGGAACCAGTAGTACGCGCCCGCGAAGATGCCGAGCATCGTCCCTCCGAACAGGACGTAGTGAAGGTGGGCGACCACGTAATAGCTGTCGGTCACGGCGAGATCGATAGGCACCACGGCGAGGGAAACACCGGAGAGCCCGCCGATCACGAACATCGCAATGAAGCCGACCGCGAAGAGCATGGCGGTCGTCATGCGCAGCCGGCCGCCGACCATCGTCGCAATCCAGTTGAAGACCTTTACGCCGGTCGGAATCGCGATCAGCATGCTCGTCGCTCCGAAGATCGCGTTCTCGGTGTCGCCGAGCCCGACCGCGAACATGTGATGCGCCCACACGCCGAACGACAGAAACGCGATGGCCACGCTCGACCCGGCGACGAACCCGTACCCGAAGATGGGCTTCCGGCTGAAGACCGGGATGACCTCGGAGATCATCCCCATGGCGGGCAGCACCATGATGTAGACCTCGGGGTGCCCGAAGAACCAGAACAGGTGCTGCCACAGCACCGCCTGGCCCCCGCCGGCCGGATCGAAGAAATGGCCGCCGAGCTGCCGGTCGACAAGGAGCATGACGAGCGCCGCGGTGAGCGCCGGATACGCACCGAGGATGAGGACGCTCGTGACCAGCGTCATCCAGACAAAAAGTGGAACGCGCGATATCGCCATGCCCGGGCAGCGCATCAGGAGGATCGTGACCGCGAGATTGATCGCGCCGATGATCGTGCCGGCGCCGTTCACCGCGAGGCCGAGGATGTAGTAATCGACCCCGGTACCGGGCGCGAACGCGCGCTCCGAGAGGGGCGCGTACGAGAACCATCCGGTGTCGGGCGCACCGCCGGCGAGAAAGCTGAAGTACAGGACGATGCCGCCGACGAGCGACAGCCAGAACGAGAGCGCGTTCAGGCGTGGGAACGCCACGTCGGGCGCTCCGATCATCAGCGGGACCATGTAGTTGGCGAAGCCCACGAGGAGCGGGACGACCGCGAGCAGGATCATCGTGACGCCGTGGACCGTGAAGGCCTGGTTGAAGGTCTCGGGGTCAACGAGGGTCGCTTCGGGTGTGGCGAGCTGCGCCCGCAGCAGCAGCGCCTCGAGCCCGCCGAGCGCGAAAAACGCAACACCCATGCCGATGTAGAGGACGCCGATCTCCTTGTGGTCGACCGTCCGCAGCCACCCCACCCGTTCGGCGGCGGGACGGCGGACCCAGAGCGGGATCGCGGTCACTTCAACGCTCCGAGGTACGCGGCGAGCGCGTCGAGGTCCGCGTCCGAGAGCGGCACGCTCGGCATCAGCGAGCCGGGTTTGTATCGCTGCGGGTCGGCAAGCCACGCGCGCATGCGCGCGACGTCATTCGGAAGTACGCCGGCACCGATCGTGGCGCGCGACGCGACGTGCGTGAGGTCGGGGCCCGCGGTGCCCGCCGCCGCGGTCCCCCGAATCGTGTGGCAATTCACGCAGATGTTCGAAAGAAAAACGCGCTCGCCGTCGGCACCTGGTGAGGCGACCGGCAAATTCTGCGCGGCGAGCCAACTGTCGAACTCGGCTTGCGACTGGACGACGACCCGGATGCGCATCCACGCATGCTCGATGCCGCAGAACTCGGCGCACTGACCGTCATATGAACCGGCGCGACGCGCGAACAGGCGCAGGTGGTTGACGGTGCCGGGGAGCATGTCCATCTTCGGACCGAGCTCGGGGACCCAGAAGCTGTGGATCACGTCTGCCGACGTGAGATCGAGATCGATCGGCGTGGCCACTGGAATGTGGAGCTCGTTCGCGGTCTTCGTCCCGCCGTATCCGAACTCCCACCACCACTGATGTCCGGTGGCCGCGATGCGCATCGCAGGCGTGACGCCCGCGCCGTTGATCTCGGCCATGGTGCCAAGGGTGAGGACGAACACGACCGCGAGGATGAGAGCCGGCGCCGCGGTCCACGCGATCTCGAGTCGACGGTTGCGCTCGAACGTCGCGGCTTCCCCGGCGAATTGACGGGAGGCGCGATAACGCCAGATCGCATACACGAGCGCCGCCTCGACACCGATGAAGATGACCGACGCGATGACGCCAACGATGAGAGCCAGCGTCCCGATCGCGTCAGCGGGTGGCCGCACGGTCGGAGGGTAGTTCCGGAAACGGCCGACGCAAAACGAAGCGCCCGCCGATCACGACGGGCGCTTCGTCGGTGCGAGGTGCTTGCTTAGGCGGTCGGTGCGGTCGGTGCCGCGGGCCGGCGCATCCGGGCCGCGAAGATCAGGACTGCGAACGCGATAAGCGGGAGCCAACCGAAGACGACGAGCCAGATCACGACGTCGGCGAAGACCTGCATCATCGCGCCGAGCGCGGCGAGGGCGCGGCCGACGGTCTTGGACGGATCCCATGCCTTGGTCGTCGTGTCACCGGGCAAGACCGAGAGCGTCGAGATGGACATCGAGATCGTCGAGAAGTCCGTGCGCTGCTTGATGCTGTTGATCTGAGCGGTGAGCTGCTCGATCTGGGTGCGCACGCTCCCGAGCGACGCGTCGACTTTGAGGATCTCGTCGATGGTGTTGGCGCGGTTCAGGATCGCGATATAGCGCTGCTCTTCCGCCTGCTTGGCGGTGAGCCTCGCCTGGAGGTCGATGAACTGGTCGGTGACGTCCTGGGCGCTGACGCCCGAGGTCTGGACCTCGCCCTCGAGACTCTTCAACTGCTGAAGCGCGTCGCCGAACCGGCTCGATGGCACGCGGATGGTCAGGCTCGCGCTGCGTGTGTCGGCGGTGCCGCTCTGCGACAGGTTCAAAACGTCCCCGCCGAGCCCGCTTGCGATCGCCTGGGCGCGGTCGCTCGTCGCCCAAGGATCCTTGCTGCGCATGTCGATCTTCGCGGTGAGGATCAGGTTGCGGTCGCCGCTGACGACGACCGTCGGGATGCCCTTATCGGGAGCGCTCGCGGCGTTTCCGCTGAAGCCGGAAACGGTGTCGACGGCGCCGGGCGCCGGAGCGCCGGCCTCGGAGCCGCCGCGACTCTGCGCGGTCGGGGAACTCCCGGCACCGGAACAGGCGGCTACAAAGAGGAGTGGGGCCGCGATAAGAAGGGCGAGCTTGCGCATCGTCTTTCACCAGCTTTCGGCGGTCTTGTGTGCGTAGACGTCAGGCGGGCGAGCTAGGTTCCCCAGCGCTCTCCGAAGAGCTTTTGGGCGTTCGCGGCGATCTGTCGGGCGAGGTCGCCGATCTCCACGCCGCGCTCCCGCGCGAGCGCCGCGTGGGTCGCCGCCACGTAGAGCGGCTCGTTCCGGCGGCCACGGGCATTCTGTGGGGCAAGGTACGGAGCGTCGGTCTCAGCGAGGAGCCGATCGGCCGGCACGTGCGCCGCGGCGGCCCGGAGGCGGTCGCTGCCCGGGTACGTGAGTGTTCCGGCGAACGAGATGTGGAGGCCGAAGTCGAGCCAGGCCGCCAACTCGTCCGGACCCTCGCTGTAGCAGTGCACCATCCCGCGGACGTCGAGCCCCTCGCCGAGGATCGATCGCACGCGATCTCCTGAGTCTCGTACATGGATGACCACCGGAAGGTTCAGCAGCGTCGCGAGGGCGAGCTGGCCGCGGAACGCGGCCGCCTGCACATCAGGTGGCGAGCTGCGTCCGGAGAAATCCATTCCGATCTCACCGATCGCGACGACACGCGGATCCCGCGCGAGCTCGGTGAGCCGGTCGAGCGCAGCGGGTCCCCAGATCGCGGCGCGATGCGGGTGAACGCCGACCGCGACGCGGACGTCGTCGTGGTGTGCGGCGAGTGCGACCGCCTCCTCGCTCGACGCGACATCCTCCGCCGCCGTGAGGACGCGCTCGACGCCGGCCTTCCGCGCGCGCGCGAGCACGTCGGCGACATCGCCGGCGAAGCGGCGATCGGTGAGATGCGCATGC
>DATLPP010000159.1:0-10174 GCA_035535615.1 Candidatus Udaeobacter sp. | reverse complement strand
TCTTTGGCGAGGAGGACCACCGCTCGGCGCACGTTGCACACGTTGAGCGGCTGAAAGTCGAGGTTTAGTACAAGGACGTTCGCGTCTACTACGCCCATGTTCCGATTCTAGGGTCAGCGCGGTACGATTGGCGTTCCGATGACCTCTCAGTCCACACCCGACAAGAACGGCTCCAAGGGCACTTGGACCCTGAAAACAGGGCTCGCCCAGATGCTCAAGGGCGGCGTGATCATGGACGTCGTCACCGCCGAGCACGCCAAGATCGCCGAGGAAGCCGGAGCCGTCGCGGTCATGGCGCTGGAGCGCGTTCCGGCCGACATCCGCGCAGCCGGTGGTGTCGCCCGGATGAGCGACCCCGAGATGATCCACGCGATCATGGACGCGGTCACGATCCCGGTCATGGCCAAAGCGCGCATCGGCCACTTCGTCGAAGCGCAGGTCCTGGAGGCCATCGGCGTCGACTACGTCGACGAGAGCGAGGTACTGACGCCGGCCGACTTGAAATTTCACATCGACAAGCACGCCTTCAAAGTTCCCTTCGTGTGCGGCGCGCGCGAGCTCGGTGAAGCGCTGCGCCGGATCAACGAAGGCGCGGCGATGATCCGAAGCAAGGGCGAGGCGGGCACAGGGAACATCGTCGAGGCGGTCACGCATATCCGCGCGATCACCGAAGGGATAAGCCAGCTCACCGAGCTCGGTCCGGACGCCCTCGAGACGAAAGCGCATGAGTATCGAGTGCCCGTCGAGCTCGTCCGCCAGGTGGCCAAGGACGGGAAGCTCCCGGTCGTCCTGTTCTGCGCCGGAGGCATCGCGACCCCCGCCGACGCCGCGCTGATGATGCAGCTGGGCGCCGAAGGTAACTTCGTCGGCTCGGGCATTTTCAAGTCGGCGGATCCGGCTCGCCGCGCGAAGGCGATCGTGGAAGCGACCACGCACTTCCGCGATGCCAAGCTCGTCGCCGAAGTTTCGCGCGGACTCGGTGAGGCGATGCGCGGCCTCTCGCTCGACTCGATCCCGGCCCCAGAACGACTTGCAGTCCGCGGTTGGTGATCGCCGCCCGCTGACCGCGCGCGCCGGCGTTCTCGGTCTCCAGGGCGATTTCGCTGAACACCTCGCCACGCTCGATCGACTCGGCGTGGAAGGCGTCGACGTCCGCCGGCCCGAGCAGCTCGACGAGATCGACGCGCTGATCATCCCCGGCGGGGAGAGCACGACGATCGGGAAGCTCGCCAGCCAGTACGGGATCATCGACAAGCTCAAGGACCGCGTCGCCGAAGGCATGTCGGTATGGGGCACGTGCGCCGGCGCGATCTTCATCGCGAAGGACGTGCCGGGCCATCCGCACCCGCTCGCGTCCCTCATGGACATGACCGTCGATCGCAACGCCTTCGGTCGTCAGCTCGACTCGTTCGAAGCCGACCTCGACGTGAAGCCGCTCGGCGAGGAACCGTTCCACGCTGTCTTCATCCGCGCGCCGCGGATCAGCCGCGTTGGGCCGGGCATCGAAGTCCTCGCTCGCCTCGCCGACGGTACGGTCGTCGCCGCGAGGCAGGGACGGCTTCTCGCGACGAGCTTTCATCCCGAGCTCACGCACGACGACCGTTTCCACAGGTACTTTCTCTCACTCGGAAAGAGCTAATGCCCGCGAGAGCGGCGACACCGCTCGACCTTCGCCGCGTCTCCGCGCTTCTCGCAACCTCGCTGCGCGAGCCGAGCGGGATCATGGCATCGGCGCTCCCCGTTCCGCTCGCCGCGGGCGCCGTGTCGAGCTGGGCGCGCCTGCTTCCTGGGTTGGTTGGTTTGAATGGACGGCTCCGTGTGTTCCTCGAGGAGTACCGCGGACAGCTGCGGTCGAGCGCGCTCGTCTACGACGGGAGCCGGCCCGAGTGGGTCGTCCTGATACTGGCGGCGCTGCAGCAACCGGGCGGAGCCGACAGCGCATTCCGTCTTCTGTCGGGGATCAGTGGAGCCGCCGCGCGCGCGGGTATGCACCGGATCTTCGCCGCGGTACCGGACGAAGCGCTCGCGCGTGAGACCTTCTTTCAGGCGGGGTTCTACTCGTACACGCGCGAGACGTGGTACGTCGCGGCGCGAACGGCGGTCATGGCTCCGGTGCCACGAGTCGGGGCGCGCGAGGCGACCGGACGTGACGCGCACGACCTCTACCGCTTCTACGCGATGACGACACCGCACGCGGTGCAGCGCGCGGAACAGCTCTCGTTCTCCGACTTCGACGTGAGCCGCCGCGGCGGCGCCTATGACCCGCCGCATCTCGTCGGAGGCAATCCGCTCGCGATGCGCCGGCAGTCCGCGCTCATCGACGGCGAAGAGTCTCGCCCGCGCGCGTTCGCGCTCTCGTTCAGCGGCCTGGAGCGCCACCCGCATGTATGCAAGGTGCGCACGGCGGATGGTGACGTTGACCTCGCGCGCGATTTGCTGCGGGCGACCGCGCGCGCCCTGCCCGCCGGAAAGCCCGTGACGTCGCCGGTCCGCTCGTACGAGGAGCACGTCGCACGGGCACTCCTTGCGGAGGGGTTTCGCGAGATCGCGACGTCGATGCTCTTCACGAAAGAGCTCGCCGAGCGGGTCGAAGAGCGCGCCTTCGCTCCGGCGGTCGTTCGATGAGCGACGAGCCGCTGTGGCGTGACGTGGACACCCGCGTCGGCTACGACCGCTGGGCGACGACGTACGACGATGAGGGGAATCCGCTCATTGCGCTCGAGGAACCTGTGGCCGACCACGCGTTGGGCGACGTCGCGGGGCTCGAACTCCTCGATGTCGGGACTGGGACCGGGCGGCATGCGCTGCGCCTTGCGGCGCGTGGCGCGCATGTGACCGCGATCGACTTCAGCGAGAACATGCTCGCCAGGGCGCGCGCGAAGAAAGGCGCGGATCGCGTCCGCTTCGAAAACCACGACGTCACACAGCGGCTCCCATATGCCGACGCCTCCTTCGACCGCGTGCTTTCCGCGCTGGTTCTCGAGCACGTTCCCGATGTCGCCGCCTTCTTGCGCGAACTGGGACGCGTGACGCGGCCGGACGGGCGCATCGTCATCACGGCGATGCATCCGGCGATGTTCCTCCGCGGAGTCTCGGCTCGGTTCCGCGACGAGGGCACCGGAGAGTTCCTGCGGCCCCGCTCCTACGTCATGCAGCTCTCCGACTACGTCATGGGCGCTCGCGACGCGGACCTAGAGGTCGTTTCTCTCTCCGAGCGGGCGCCCGACGATGCCCTCGCCGCGCGGGTCCCGCGCGCCGCGAAATACCTGGGCTGGCCGATGCTTTTCGTGATGACGCTGACGCCGCGCCGCCCCTAGCCAGATACTTTTGGGGGCCGCGCGCGCGGGTATGCTCTATCGAGTTCCGAGTTTCACGCGTGGCCGCCCGCTTCGACGGTCGATGACATGACCAGAGAGTTGCTCGCGACGGACGAGCTCGATGCCATCCTCCACGCCCTTCCTCCGGAGCTTGTCCAGCGGGTGCGCGGGCTCGACGGGCTGGATGGTCTTCTCGAGATCGTGATGGATCTCGGGCGCATACCCGAGGCTCGCTTTGCCGGTCGCGAGGAGATCCTTTCGGAGCGCGAGGTAACCGCCGAGGACATCGCCTTCGTGATCTCACGCATCGGGCAGTTCGGCGGGGATAACCGCGCGGGCATCGAACGGACGCTTCACCGCATCAGCGCGCTTCGCAACCGCGCAGGGAAGGTCGTCGGCCTCACGCTGCGCGTCGGACGAGCGGTCTACGGGACGATGGAGATCATCCGCGACGTCGTCGAGGCTGGCCGGAGCATCCTTCTCCTCGGTCGTCCGGGCGTCGGCAAGACCACCCTCTTGCGAGAGGTCGCGCGGGTGCTCGCGGACGAGATGGGGAAGCGCGTCGTGATCGTCGACACGTCGAACGAGATCGCCGGCGACGGCGACATTCCGCACCCGGGCATCGGCCGCGCGCGGCGCATGCAGGTCGCCGCGCCGTCCCTGCAGCACGCGGTGATGATCGAGGCGGTCGAGAACCACATGCCGGAGGTCGTGGTCATCGACGAGATCGGCACCGAGCAGGAAGCGGGCGCGGCGCGGACGATCGCCGAGCGAGGCGTGCAGCTCATCGCGACCGCTCACGGCAACACCCTCGAGAACCTCATGCTGAACCCGACGCTCTCCGATCTCGTCGGAGGCGTTCAGACCGTGACGCTCGGCGACGACGAGGCGCGCCGCCGCGGAACTCAGAAGAGCGTTCTTGAGCGCAAGGCCCCACCGACCTTCCAGACGCTCGTCGAGATCCACGCGTACCAGCGAGTCGCCCTCTACCAGGACGTCGCTCAGACGGTCGACTCGATCCTCCTCGGCTCGCCGGTCGCGCCGGAGATCCGCTCGAGGGACGCGTCCGGGGAGCTTTCGGTCATCACATCCGCGCCATCGCACATGCCCGCGGAGGCGATGGAGCGGCGCAGCGCCCCACGCATCGCCGTAAACGGCGGGCGCGAGACCGTGAAGGTCTACCCGTTCGGGCTCTCCTGGACCCGAGTTGAGGAAGCCGCCCGGGGACTCGATCTCCCGGTCGCGATCGTGCGTGAGCCCGAAGACGCCGACGTCGTCATCACGCTCAAGAACTATTACCGCCGCAAGACGCCGCGGCTTCGCAACGCGGAGTCGCAGGGCATCCCGATTTACATCGCGAGGTCCAACTCAGCAACCCAGATCGCGAGCGCCCTCGCGTCGGTGATCGAGCTCCGACGGGGCCCTGAAGACACGGCGCTCGAGGAGGCGCGCGACGGGATCGAGCAGGTCGTCGGTGGCCAGTCCGACGAGGTCGAGCTCGGGCCGCAGAACGCGTACGTCCGAAAGCTCCAGCACGAGCTCGTCGAGCGCGCCAACCTGAGCTCCCGCAGCGCCGGGCACGAGCCCTACCGCCGCGTCCAGATATATCGGTGAGCGGCCTCTTCCTCTCGTTCGAGGGCGGGGAGGCCGCGGGAAAATCCGTTCAGGCCGCTCGGCTCGCCGAGAGTCTGGGCACGGGCGGGCGCGAGGTGCTCCTGACCCGAGAACCCGGCGGAACGCCGTTCGCGGAGCGCATCCGAGACGTGCTCCTGCACGCGCGTGAAGTGGACCTGACGCCCGAGGCGCAGGCGTTGCTCTTCTCAGCCGCGCGTTCGCAGCACACCCGCGACGTCATTCGTCCAGCGCTCGCCGCCGGAAAGGTCGTGGTCGCCGATCGGTATTTCGACTCGACGCTCGCGTACCAGGGGTACGGCCTCGGCGCCGATCTCGAAGGGCTCCGCGCGATGACGCGCTTCGCGGTCGGCTCGCTCGTGCCTCAGCGCACCTTCCTCATCGACGTGCCCGTGGCTGTGACGCTCACGCGCCTGGCCGCGCGCTCGGGGACCGCCCGGTGGGACCGCTTTCACGGCGACGACCGCGCCTTCTACGAGCGCGTTCGAGACGGCTATCTCCGCCTTGCCGCTGCCGAGCCTCGCCGCTTCGTTGTCGTCGCCGGTGACCGCCCGGAGGAGATGGTGGCCGCGGACATCCGCCGCCAGGTCGATCAGCTTCTGGGCCTACCGGCCTAGCGACGGATGCCGCGTGGCGAAGGGTGAGGCAACTTTGCTCGAGGTGACTCCGGCACGCATCGCCAGAAATGACCAATCTGGCTTGACCATCCCTGGGGGTCGGAAGTGGCCCGGGGTATAGTCGCCGCCCGATGAAGCTGGTAGTGGCGATCGTGCATCCGGAGGACGCGGGAGCGCTCGTTGACGCGCTCACCGACAAGGACTTCCGAGTGACGCGTCTTCATTCGCAGGGTGGCTTCCTGAAACAGGCCCACGCGACCATCCTCGCCGGCGTCGAAGAGGCTCAGGTCGACGGCGTGATCTCGATCATCCGCGAGACGTGCCACGCGCGTAGTCAATTCATCAACCCAATGCCTCCGATCATGGAGCCGGGCGAGTTCTACATGCCCTATCCAGTCGAGGTGACCTTCGGCGGTGCGACCGTCTTCGTCATGGACGTCGCGAGGTACGAGCGGATCTAGCTACGACCATCGGCACGGTCGATAAGCGTGGGCGCGATGACTCCAGCAGATTGGCGCATTTCGGGGATGTCTCGGGGGTGGTCATTGGCGATCGTGTCTCGCCATGCGGTCTTCGACCCACGTTGCGGTCACAGTGCTCGTCGGAGCCGGGGTGATTAGCTCAGTCTCAGGCTAGGCCCGTCGAGCTCCTCCAGCTTCATCGCCGCTTCGGTACGGTTGGCCGCGCCGAGCTTCGCACGGGCATTAGCCAGATGGCGCGCGATCGTGTGCTGACTGAGGCTGAGCCGCTCCGCGATGTCCCTGTTCGTGAGTCCCGTCCCGGCGAGGTGCAAGACCTCGACTTCCCGCTCGCTGAGGCCAGTCCGCCGGCGACGTTGCGACACGAGACGCGCACGTTTTCCAAGATCGTCGTTACGCCGGGCGAGCCGCGCGAGCAGCTCGTCGGCGCGAGTGGTGCCGAGCGTCCCGAGCGCTTCGACGGCCGCAAGGCGAGACGGAAGCGATGCCGCGGTGTCATCGACATGCCGGACCGAGACCTCGAGCAGGATGTTCGGACGCCCGGCTGCCGAAGCGAGCTCCACGATCGCCTGACTCCGGACTCCGAGAGATACTGCTCCGAGCGCCGCATCCGCGGCTACTTCGGCCGGCACGAGGACAGGCCGGCGCCAGCCCGTCGTCTCGAGGAGGAGCGCCAGCCACCGCGCGACCCGGGCGTTCGGGTTGTGCGCCGCCATCCAGGTGAGAGCGGTGACCTGCGCCCACCGGTTGCCGGACCTGCGCGCGAGGGCCTCCGCCGCGGCGAGGTCGGCGGGATTCTTCGACGCGATCCCGGCGAGCAGCTGCGGTAACACTCGAAGGCCGACGCCGGCGCGATCGGCCTGCGCTCGGAGCCCCGGGAGCTCGGGGTGTCTCTCGCCGGATGCCCCGACGAATTCCGCCGTGACACGCCAGGCGTGGGAGGCGAGCTGCGCGCGCGCCGACCCGAGCCCGGCGGCGATCTGTTCGGCGATCCGCGCAGATCTCAGGAACGTGTCTCCGTCGGCCAGGGAGAGAAGCGGGAGGAAGTGCAGAAGGAGCTGCCAGGCGCCGAGCGGCGATACACCGGTCGGCTTCGCGAGATCCGAGAGGAGGCGCAGATCCGGTGCACGCTCGTCGCCCAAGGCGACCGCTATCAACTCCTCCAGATCAGGGGCGCAAAGCCGGAGCGGTTCGTTGGAATCGCCGAGGTGTGGCGCCTCGAGGGCGAATGCCATCGCTGTCGGTAGTCGCCCCGCCGCCACCTCCGCAAAGGCCAAGCTCACCGCGTCCTGGAGCCGGCGTTGACGGATATGGCGTCCCGCGGGCACGTCCGGTCGAGCCCACACGAGCTCGATCGCCTGAAAGCTGAGCATCGCGCGCGCCCAGCGCCGGTAGCCGCCGTGCATCTGGCTCAGTTGGTATTCGTACGGTGCGAAGAGCATCGCGTACGGCGATGTCGGATCCTTCGGCGCGACCTGGTTCAACGGAGCCAAAAGAACGTCTCGCATCCCTAGGAGCTGGCTCGGCTCGACCGGGCTGCCAGCGAGGCATCGTCGCAGTCCGTCCCAGTCGCCGTGATCGATGGATGCGGCGGCCCGGTAGCTATCGAAGATGGGATCCGTGCCCACCGGAAGGTCGAGTGCGAGCTGCAACAACGCTCGGCCATACACACCGTCTGTGGTGATGCCGTCCATCACTGTGCCCAACTGAACGCGCACCGACGCCCAATCGCTTTGCTCCATCGCCTCAACGAGCGCCTTCGGCAGACCATCGCGCGCGACCGGAGCCCAGAGGTCGATCTCGCCGTGTGGTGTGGATAGGAGTGCCGCCATTTCCTAGACGTGCATCTCCTCAAACTTCGCGGCGGCTTCCGCGCGATTCGCCGCGCCGAGCTTTGCGCGCGCGTTGGAAAGGTGGCGGGCGATTGTGTGGGGACTGAGGCTGAGACGCACGGCGATGTCCTTATTCGTAAGGCCATGCCCTGCGAGATCGACAACTTCGAGCTCGCGCTCGCTGAGGACGCCATTGAGGGTGCCCTTGGCGAGGATCCGGCGCGCGCTCAACCCGATTCCATCCGTTCGTCGCGAGAGTCGGTGCAAGATCTCGCGTGAATGAGTCGTGCCAATTTTGCCGAGGGCATCGACTGCCGCCAGGCGCGCAGCCTCCGGGGCCTCGGCGTCGTCGATGTGACGCATCGCCACTTCGACCGTGACATTCGCGCGTCCGCCCACCCCGGCAAGTTCGACGATCGAGACGCCGCGCCTTCCCGCGGCGGCGAGTCCGAGCGCCGCATCCGCGGCCACAGTGGCCGGGACGAAGAGAGGTCGGCGCCAACCGGTCGATTCCAGGAGCCGGTGGAGCCAGCGGAGTGTGACCGGCTGCGGATTTAGGGCGACGAGCCATGTCAGCGCTGTCACCTGCGCCCACACGTTTCCGGCCATTCGCGCTACCGATTCGGCCGTCCGGAAATCCTCCGGCCGGTGGGTGGAGATGGCGCGGAGGAGGGACGGGACCACTCGTAGACCCGGCGCTGCGCCGCGCGCCTCCGCGAGGAGACCCGCCAGACCCACCTCGTCGGGAGATTTCCCGTCGGCGATTCCTGCTGCCGCGAGCCAGGCCTGCGATTGGAACAGCGCCCTTGGAGATCCCAAGCGCATCGCGATCTGCTGGCCAAGCCGAGCCGCCCACTCGAGCGAGCCATTCTCGAGGTAGGCGAAGAACGGCATCAGGCTCGAGGACACTTCCCAGGTGCCCAGGGGAGAGAGCCCGGTCGGGGACGCAATCCGTTTCAGCAACACGAGCTCACCGTCGAGCCGTCCGCCACGCGCGTGCTTGACCATCATCTCCAGGTCATGCGCGACGTCGCGTTGAGGTTCTCGCTCGTCGCCGAGGGTCCCAGCCTCCGCGGCGAATGCCTGGGCGATCGGGAGACTGCCACCGTGTGCCTCGGAGACCGCGCGCAGGACCGCGTCCTGGAGACGCCGATAGCGTGTATGCCGTCCCGCCGGAATGTCGTCACGCCCCCACAGGATTGCCGGATAGAACGCGGGCATTCGTCGAGCCCACCGCTTGAAGCGGCCGACGGCACGCTGAAACTGGCAGTCATAGAGCTCGAAGAGGATTCGATGGTGCTCGGCAGTCGAGGGCGGTGGGGCTCTTCGGTCGAGGGGCGCGAGGATGATGTCCCGTATCCGAACCAATTCGATCGGCTCGATGAGGTCGGAAGCCAAGTAGCGCTGGAGCCCGTCCCAGTCGCCGTGGTCTATGCAGATCGATGCTCGATAGCGATCCAGGACTGAATCCGACGGCAGAGGAACCTTCATCACGAACTGGAGCAGCTCGCGCCCGTATTCACCATCGGTGGTATTCGAATCCATGATGGCGCGGAGCTGAGTCTTCACGGCCGGCCAATCGGATCGTGCTGCCGCGTCAGTCAAACCGGGCGGCAGATCGTCAAACGGCACCGAGGCCCAAAGATCCACGGGTGGTGGGAGAGTGCCGTTGCCCGGCATCGCCTAGACGTTCATCTCTTCAAACTTGGCCGCGGCCTCCGTGCGATTCGCTGCGCCGAGCTTCGCTCGCGCATTCGCCACGTGACGTGCGATGGTGTGCGGACTCAGGCTGAGGCGCTCCCCGATGTCCCGATTGGTCAGGCCGTGTCGCGCAAGATCGAGGACCTCGAACTCGCGTTCGCTCAAGGTCGTACCGGCCGCACGATTGGTTACGACTCGCCGAGCGGAAATACCGATGTCGTCTGTCCTTCGAGAGACGCGATGAAGGATCTCGCGCGAATGCGTCGTCCCCAGTTTGCTGAGCGCCTCGACCGCGGCGAGGCGTGCTTCCCTCGGTGCTTCCGCATCGTCGATGTGGCGCATCGCCACTTCGACCGTGACGTTCGCCCTCTCGCCGAGCGCAGCGACTTCGACGATTGAAACGCCGCGCTTACCTGCGGCCGCGAGTCCGAGTGCCGCGTCCGCTGCCACGGTTGGTGGAACGAGAATGGGTCGTCGCCAGCCGGTGGTTTCGAGAAGGCGGTGCAGCCATCGCACCGTGCGTGGTTGTGGATCAAGCGCGACGAGCCAGGTGAGCGCGCTGACTTGCGCCCAGACGCTTCCGACTTGTCGAGCCA
>DATLPP010000158.1:0-1605 GCA_035535615.1 Candidatus Udaeobacter sp. | reverse complement strand
CGTGATGCGTTGGTAGTATCACCCGCGATGTCGGGGCACTCAAAGTGGAGCCAGATCAAGCGTCAGAAAGGCGCCGCCGACGTCAAACGGGGCATGATTTTCACCAAAATGACGAAGGAAATCATGATCGCCGCGAAGGAAGGCGGCGGCGATCCGGACGGGAACTTCCGGCTCCGGCTGGCGATGGATCGAGCCCGCGCCGTCAACATGCCTCGCGACAACATCCAGCGCGCCATCGAGCGGGCGACCGGCGGAGACGATGGCTCAGCCCTGGAGAGCATCGTGTACGAGGGCTACGCTCCGGGCGGCGTGTCGGTGATGATCGAGGCCGCGACCGATAACCGGAATCGCACCGTATCCGAGATCCGAGCAGCCTTCACGCGGGGCGGCGGGAAGCTCGGCGAGGCGGGTTCGGTGCAGTGGCTCTTCGAGCAGAAGGGCGTTATCGAGATCGACACCAAGGGCAAGGACCCCGACGCCATCCAGCTGGCGGCGATCGACGCGGGCGCGGAGGACGTGGAGGTCGAGCCCGGCCTCGCCACGGTCTACACCACGCCGACCTCGTTCGAGCGCGTCAAGAAGGCACTCGAGGCGGCGGGCATCAAGACCGGTGCGGCGGAGCTCTCCATGCGTCCGACCACGACCGTCCGCGTCGAGGGCGATGCCGCTCGAAAGCTTCTCGGACTCGTCGAGACTCTCGAGGATCTCGACGACGTCATAAAGGTGCACGCGAACTTCGACGTCCCCGAAGAGGTCTTGCAGCACGCCTAGCCGGGTGATCCTCGGAATCGATCCCGGGACGACCGGAATGGGATACGCGTTTCTCGTCGCCGCGCCAGACCGCGCGCTCCTTCTCGAATGCGGGATCGTCGACGTGCACGCGAGCACGACTGCCGCGGAACGCCTGCTCGCGATCTCCGAAGCGCTCGACGTGCTGATCCGCCGCCACAAGCCATTCGTCCTCGCGGTGGAACGCCTCTACTTCAACAAGAACGTCCAGACGGCGATGCGCGTGTCCGAAGCTCGCGGCGTCGCGTTGCTCTGCGCGGCGCGGGCACGTCTGGAGATCGCCGAGTACACGCCGCAGGAAGTGAAGATCTCGGTGACCGGCAACGGCCGGGGCGACAAGAAGGCGGTGCAACGAATGCTCCCGCTGCTCGTGGCCATCGATGCGCCGATCACCCAGGACAACATCGCTGACGCGGTCGCCATCGCCTTGACTCACGCGCAGCGGTCGCATTTCGCCGCCGCGGTCGCTGCGGCGGCAACATGATCGCGGCACTTCGTGGAGAAGTCATCGCGCGCGGCGCCGGTCACGTCGTGGTCGAGGTCGCGGGCGTCGGCTACAAGGTGTTCGTTCCGCGCCATCCATCGCGAGACGACGTCCTCCTGCACACGCATCAGGTCATCCGCGAGGATGACCAATCGCTCTATGGGTTCGAGACCCGTGAAGAGCTCGCGCTGTTCGAGATGCTGATCAGCGTGTCGGGTGTGGGACCGAAGGCCGGCCTCGCGATGCTTTCGGTCGCTCGCCCAGCGGAGATAGCCGGTGCGATCGCGTCGGGTGACACCGAGGTACTCGCGCGCGCGCCGGGAGTCGGAAAA
>DATLPP010000157.1:0-5449 GCA_035535615.1 Candidatus Udaeobacter sp. | reverse complement strand
GGCGGATCGGCTTTCGCTTTTTCCGCGAGCTCGGCGATCGTCTTCTCCCGGTCATCGGTGAGCACGACGTCGAGGAAGCAGCTCAGCTCGATCTCGTCGAAGCGCGCGCCCGCGGCCTGCCGAACGATGTCGAGCTGCCTGCGCACGCCGGCGGCAGCGACGTCGTCGGGGGCGGGCGGCCGCACTCCCGCGCCGGGCGGGATGACCGCCACGATCTCGGCCTCGCGTCCGGCGAGCTCGAGTATTTGCGGACCGCCCGCCGCGATGAGGAACGGCGGCCGCGGCCGCTGGACCGTCTTTGGCCGGCACTCCGACTTCACCGTGCGGTAGTACGTCCCCTCGAAGCTCACCTCGTCCTCGGTGAAGACGCGCTTCATGAGCGTCACCGCCTCGGCGAGACGGGCGACGCGGACCCGGCCGCGATCGAACGGGATGCCCGTGCTCTGGTAGTCGCGATCGAACCATCCGGCGCCGAGCCCGATCTCGACGCGGCCGTTCGAGATTACGTCGAGGGTCGCGAATTCGCGCGCGAGGATGACCGGGTTGCGGAAATCGTTGTCGAGCACGAGGTTGCCGAGACGGAGCGTCGTCGTGACCGCCGCGACCGCGCCGAGCGCCGGCATGTTGCTCCACGCGCCGCCGACCATGTGGTCCGGCATCGAGAGCGTCGCGTAGCCCATGTCCTCGAGACGTTTCGCGCGAGCCAGCCACTCGACACCGGTCGGCTGTCCGCCGCTCTGCGTCGCGAATCGGATCTTCCGCTCCACCACGCCGAGCCTACTGGCGATGGTCCCGCGTCGCGCTGCGCTGGTTTTCGTCGTGGCTCAGGTCATCCACCTTGCCGGAGGCTTCGTATCTCGCGCCTGGATAGGACGCACCGCGCGGAGGACGATCTCGAGGTCAAGGGTCGAGTGTGTGGCCACACGCATCGCCTCCCGCCTCCTTCGCTCGCCGGGACGCGGACGTACCAAGGAGGAAATCCATGAGAGCCCCACGCGCTCTTGGCGGCCTCGCCGTCGTTGCGCTCGCGACCGCGCTCGTCGTGCCCCCGAACACGCCGTGGGCGACCGACGCCGCGAGCCATCGCGAGGCCCCACTCATCTCGCTGGATCCGTCGGCGGACATCACCGACTTCTTCATGTTCCGCAGTTACGAGACCGGAAACGCCGACAAAGTCGACCTGGTCATGAACGTGATCCCGGGTGAAGAGCCAAGCTCGGGCCCGAATTACTTCTTGTTCGACCCGAACGTGCTCTACGCGTTCAACATCGACAACAACCGGGACGGGAAGGCAGACGACGTCAGCATCGAGTTCCGCTTCTCAACCGAGATCCGAGGGACCGTCGATCAGTTCGGCCTCTTTCTCGGTTACGTTGCGATTCCGCCGATCACCAAGCTCGATGGACCAGGCTCGGAAGGCCTGGGCCTTCGACAGCACTACACCGTGACGATGGTGAAAAACGGCCACCGCCAGCAGATCGCGAGCGGCCTCATCGCGGTGCCGTCGAACGTCGGCCCTCGGACCATGCCTAACTACGCATCGCTCGCCGCACAGGGTACCTACGACCTTGGTAACGGGGTCAAAGTGTTCGCCGGCCAGCGCGACGACCCCTTCTACATCGACCTAGGTGCCGTCTTCGACACGTTGAATCTCCGTCGCGCGGCCCCCTTCGAGACCGCCGCGGAGGACGCGAACGACAACGCCAACCCGTTCGGCACGGACATGCTGAGCGGTTTCAACGTCAACACCATCGCGATCGAACTTCCCGCGGCGATGCTCACGAGCGACGCCGAGAGCGCCACAACGACGGCGCAACCCAAGCTCGGCGCATATGCCAGCACGAGCCGGCAGAAAGTGCGCGTCCTTCGCATCCCGAAGGGCGAGCCGAGAGATCCCGATCTGATGCAGACCAACGGTCAATGGGTGCAGATCCAGCGTCTCGCCAACCCGCTCATCAACGAGACCATCATCGGCACCGAGGACAAGGATGAGTGGAACGCGCGCGAGCCCGAGGAGGAAACCCGATTCCTCGACTATTACCTCCGGCCCCGGCTGGCACTCGCACTCGAGCTCGTCTATGGAGTACCGACCGGGTGCACGCCATTCGGCACGCCCGACTGCGCACCGTCCGCCACTCACCCCGCGACGTTCGCGAACTGGAACCGGACGGACCTGGTGAA
Organism: Candidatus Udaeobacter sp.; assembly: GCA_035535615.1. Classification (GTDB taxonomy): domain Bacteria; phylum Chloroflexota; class Limnocylindria; order P2-11E; family P2-11E; genus 3-1-20CM-2-70-9. The sequence goes on along the minus strand of DATLPP010000157.1, from coordinate 3,268 downwards.
TGTCCTGCTCAAATACTCGCCGGACGACAGTCGGCTCTCCGAGCTTCTCCGCATCGACCTGACCGTCCCGCCGACCGGTGGCGTCGCCACCCAGCGCCGCATGGGAATCCTCGCCACGCCGGCGGATCCCGCCGCATGGCCGAACGGCCGGCGGCCCAAGGACGACGTCACGGACATCGCCATCCGGGTCGTCGGCGGACCGAACTACATCGCGGCACGCGCCTCCGACGGCGTCAACACGAACGACAAGGCCATCCCTGACACGTTCCCGTTCATCGCCTTGCCCCACGACGGACGCAACCGTCAGCACGTGAATCCGTAGAGCGAGCGGTGAGCCAGACGCGCCACGCACGCGCAGTCGCGATCGCCGGGGAGCATCGGCTCCCCGGCGTTCGCGCACGCTTCTTATCCTCGCGAGCAATCCTCTTCTACACGATCGCCGCGATAGCTCTGACCCTTCCCATAGCGGCGATCTCGTCGCTCGTGCGCGGCGAGCCGGACAGTACAGCCGCGCTCATCATGGATCCGCGGACGATCGGCCAGCGCGCCATTGACGATGCGCAGGCTCGGCTCGAACGCGCCCCCGGTGACCCGCACGTGATAACGCAGCTCGCTTCGGCGTATCTCCAGCGCGCCCGCGAAACCGGCGACCCGACCTACTACTCGAAAGCCGACGGGCTCTTGGCCACCGCACTCGCGGACCTTCCTGCCGACGCCGATGTGGCGATCGTCGAAGGGAGCCTTGCGCTTTCGCGACACGACTTCGTCGCCGCGCTCGGCTGGGGGACGCGCGCGGTTGCGCTCGGGCCCGCCCGCCCCTCGGCCTACGGGGTCTTGGTCGATGCTGAAGTCGAGCTTGGCCGCTACGACGAAGCGATCGCGAATGCGCAGCGAATGGCCGATATGAGACCCGACCTCTCCTCCTACACGCGCATTTCATATCTTCGAGAGTTGCACGGGGACCTCGCCGGAGCGATCGCGGCGATGCAGCTCGCCATCCAGGCCGGGCCAGTCTCGGGCGAGGCGACGGCGTGGTGCGACGTCCAGCTCGGTAATCTCTACTTTGCCAAGGGCGATCTCGATGGCGCCGAGCGTGCTTACACGCGTTCAGTCCAGCGTGTCGCGGGGTATGCGCACGGGAACGCCGGCATAGCGCGCGTCCGCGCCGCACGCGGCGACGTCGCCGCGGCCGCGACTCTCTACGAGCGAGTCGTTGCAATGCTGCCGCTGCCCGAGTACGTCGGCGCGCTGGGCGACGTCTACGCGCGCGAGGGCAACGGGGACGGGGCAGCGCGGCAGTACGCGCTTCTCGATGTCGAGCGCCGGCTTCTCATCGCGAACGGTGTGCGCGTCGACGCCGACCTCGCGCTCTTCGACGCCGACCACCAACGCGATCTCGCGCGCGCGGTCGATGTGGCGCGCGCCGAATATGCGATCCGCCCCAGCGTCCACATAGCTGACATCCTCGCGTGGGCCGAGTTCCGAAGCGGTGACATCGTGGGGGCGCTTCACCACAGCATCGAGGCGCTACGCCTGGGGAGCCAGGATCCACTCCTGCTCTATCACGCGGGCGTCATCGCGCAGGAGAGTGGAGACGACGCCCGCGCGAGTGCGCTTCTGCAGCGCGCGCACGATCTCTCTCCTTCGTTCTCGTTCCTGTGGGCCGACGATCTCGCAGGCAGGCTGAGCGGCCTCGTCCTTCGGGGCAGCACTCGATGAGGCGCGTGTGTGGAGGCGTCATTCTCGGTCTGGCGTTCGCGCTCTTGCCAGTCGTCGCCGATGCCCACCCGCTCGGGAACTTCACGGTCAACCACTACCTCGGTGTCGTGGTTCGCCCAGACTCCGTGGTCCTCGATTATGTCGTCGATCTGGCCGAGATTCCAGCGTTCCAGCAGCGTCCTGTGATCGAGACCGATCCGGCGCGGGCGTGTCGGGAGCTCGCCAACGGCATCGTCCTGCGTATCGACGAGCGTCGAGTCATTCCCGAGCCGACCACGAGTCGCCTCACGTTCCCGCCGGGACAGGGCGGCCTCAACACGTTGCGCCTCGAATGCGGCTATCGAGCGCAGCTCGCCACGCGAGTCTCCTCTCCGGTGCTCGATCTCGAGGACACCAACGATGCCGACCGGATCGGCTGGCGCGAGATCGTCGCTCGCGGCGACGGCACCACCTTGACCACGAGCTTGCCCAGCGAAAGCATCTCAGCGCGCCTCACGGCGTATCCGCAATCACTCGTGGCATCTCCTCTCGATGTCCGCTCGGGCGCGGCCCGCGTCGCCCTGCCGGCGCGCGACCCACTGCCCATATCCATCCCGGCTCCGGACAACGCGTGGGGGATTGGTCTTGCTCTTCTTCTAGCGATCGGGCTGGGTGCGTTCCACGCGCTCACGCCGGGCCACGGTAAGACGGTGATGGCGGCGTACCTCGTTGGGACGCGTGGGACACGCGGACACGCAGTCTTTCTCGCTCTCGCGGTGGCACTTTCACACACCGCCGGCGTCCTCGCGCTCGCCGTTGTCACGCTCGCGGGGAGCGCCTTGCTTGCGCCCGAGCGCTTGTATCCGTATCTCTCCGCGCTGTCGGGCGCTCTAGTGCTCGCCCTTGGTGCATGGATGGTCGGGGCGCGCGCACGTCACGCGCGGGCACACCGCCACGACCACGCCCACGACCATGACGAGACGTCGTCATCGCTCGGGTGGCGTTCACTTGCCGCGCTCGGCCTCGCTGGCGGTGTGGTGCCATCGGCCTCGGCTCTCGTCCTGCTCCTCGGAGCGATCTCGCTACACCGGGTGACGCTCGGCCTCGTCCTCGTAATCGCCTTCGGTGTCGGAATGGCTGCCGTGCTCGTCGGCGTTGGACAGCTCTTGGTCGGCACACGAGGGTTCGCCGAGCGCCACGCCGCGGGTCATCGTCATTTCAAAGCCGCGCTGCGGCTGGCGCCCAACCTCTCAGCAGCTGCGGTGCTGTTGTTCGGTCTCGGCATGACGGCGCAGTCGCTCGTTGCGCTCCTCTAGTCCCGCCTCATGAACTCCGCGAGCAGGCGGTGGAAGTGGTGCACGCCGCCCTCGCGGGCAGGGGAGTAGCGGCCGCGGTCGTAGAGACGCGAGCGGACTCCCCGTTGCACCGACTCGACGACCGCCTCGTCCTCGCGTTCCACTCGATCGAGGCCCGCGCCGGCGCCGGACTCGCGCTTGGCGGCATCCCACACGAATGGAAGGAACGACACGCGCGTTCGGTCGACGGCGAGCGGCGTGACCACGTTCACCGA
>DATLPP010000156.1:0-4461 GCA_035535615.1 Candidatus Udaeobacter sp. | reverse complement strand
GTCTCGGTGATGCACGCGAACAATGAGATCGGGACCATCGAGCCGATCGCCGAGATCGGGGCGATCTGCCGGGAAGAAGGCGTCACCTTCCACAGCGACGCGGTCCAGACGGTCGGCGCACTCGAGATCGACGTCCGGACGATCCCGGTCGATCTTCTGTCGATGAACGCGCACAAGTTCTACGGGCCGAAAGGGGTCGGCGCGCTTTACGTGCGCCGCGGAACGCGTGTCGCGACGATGCAGACCGGCGGCGGTCAGGAGAAGGGTCGACGCACCGGGACGGAGAACGTCGCGGGCATCGTCGGCATGGGCGTCGCCATGCGCATCGCGCGCGAGCGCCGCGCGGCGGAGTCGCCGCGGCAGGCACGGCTTCGCGACCGGATCATCGCGGGCGTGCGGGCAGGCGTTCCCGACGCCGTACTGAATGGGCACCCCACCGAGCGCCTCCCGAACAATGCGTCGTTCTGTATCCCCGGCACCGACGGCGAGTCGCTCATCGTTGCGCTCGACCTCGAGGGTTTTGCCGTCTCGAGCGGATCGGCCTGCACCTCGGGCGATACGGAGCCGTCCCAGGTGCTCATCGCGCTCGGGCTCGATCGCGAGCTCGCGAAGGGCTCGCTCCGCGTGACCGTCGGCCGCTCGACGACCGATGAGCACGTCGACCGATTCCTCGACGCCCTGTCTCGCGTCGTGATCCGACTCCGGGATTCGGCCGCGGTGGCGGTTTGACTCGCGGCGTTGGGAGCGACGCGAACCCTGGCGACGGCGACCGCGTGAAGATGGAGGTGGACCTCGAGGGCGGCGTCGTCATGGTCGCGCGCGCGACCGGCACCGGTTGCGAGGTCTCGACGAAAGCATCGTCGGCCCTCACGCGTCTCGCTCGCGGCCGCAGCCGGAGCGAAGCGCTCGCGATCGGCATCGCGGACGTGACCGGCCAGATCGGCCCTGTCGACGAAGAGCATGAGCGCTGCGTGCTCGCGACGGTCAACGCCCTGCGCGCGGCGATCGTCGACGCGCACGTCAAGGCGATCGCATGACCCGGGTCTTCGTGGCCCTCAGCGGCGGGGTCGACTCATCGGTGGCTGCCGCGCTTCTCGCGGATCGCGGTGAGGACGTCGTCGGCGTATGGATGCGGCTCGTCCCCGCAGGCGGGAACGTCGACGCGCCGCGCTGCTGCGGGAACGATGAGGCGGGGGAGGATGCGCGCCGCGCCGCTGCCGCGCTCGGTATTCCTTTCTATGCGCTCGACTACGCGGAGGTCTTCGGCGAGAGGGTCGTCGATCAGTTCGTAAACGCGTATGCGGGCGGGGAGACGCCAAATCCGTGCGTGTCGTGCAACCAGCACGTCAAGTTCGACGCTCTCCTCCACGACGTCGTCCGCAAGTTCGGCGGAGATCGACTTGCGACGGGGCACTACGCCCGCGTCGCGACCGGCGATGACGGCCGCCGTCATCTGCTCCGCGCGCGCGATCCATCGAAGGACCAGTCCTACGCGCTCTACATGCTCGGCCAGCCGGAGCTTGCGCGGCTCGAGTTTCCGATCGGCGAGCTTCGTGACAAGGCGGAGACGCGAGCGATCGCGGCGCGTTTTGGTCTCCCGACCGCGACGAAGGCCGAGAGCATGGATATCTGTTTCGCGCCCGGCGACTACCGCGCGCTCGTGCGCGAGCGCGCGCCGGAGGCCTTCGTCCCCGGACCGGTCGAGAGGGCCGACGGCACCGTTGTGGGAACCCACGCCGGCATCGGGGCGCTCACCGTCGGGCAGCGATCCGGGGTGGGGATCGCGACGGGCGAGCGTTTGTACGTCCTACACCTCGACATCGAGAGGCGCGTGGCGGTCGTGGGTACGCATGCCGAGATCGCGCAGAGGCGCTATGCCCTGACGGACGTGCGTTTTGTCTCGGGTGGGGCGCCGGCATCCCGTTTCGCCACGAATGTCGTCCTGCGGTATCGCGGCATCCCTCTTGCCGCATCGGTCGACGTGGATCGAACCCACGCGACGCTCGACCTTGAATCCCCGGCCCTTGTGGCGCCGGGTCAGGCCGCCGTGTTCTATGACGGCGAAGAGGTCATCGGGGGCGGCGTCGTAGCCCGGCACGCGATCTAGCCCTCGTGCGCGGCCTCTCTCGAGCGCGGGGGTGGCCCTCGGCGGTGCGGCGGTCAGCTTCCCCTTTGCGTGCTGCTGCTGGATTCCGCGCTCCGCCGCCGCCCACCGCGACGCGGAGTTCTTCGAGACGTTCGCTCGCCACTCGACGGAGCGTGCGGCGGCTCGCGAGGCATGCGGCGTGCGAACGATTGGGCGTGCGCCGCGAGATCTTGATCATCGTCGCGCTCAGCGTGGTCGCGATTGCCGCCCACGGTATCAACATGTTCGACTACCCAGCGTCCTCCCTCGCCGACGACGAAGGCACGTACGTGCAGCAGGCCTGGGCCGTCCTCAGAGAGGGTCGCCTCTCGCCCTACACGTACACGTACGACCATGTCCCAGGCGGCTGGCTGCAGATCGCAGCTTGGCTCGGACTCGTCGGGGCGCGCGCATTCGGCTCCGTGACTGCGACGGCACGTGTATTCATGCTCGTGCTCCACGTCGCCGCAGTCATCTTTCTGTTTGTTGCGGCACGCCGGCTTGGCGCGCGCCCCGCCGCCGCTAGCCTTGGCGCGCTCGCCTTCGCCGCGTCGCCGCTCGCGCTCTTTTACGGGCGCGAGGCGATCCTCGACAACATCATGGCGTTCTGGCTTGTCCTGTCGCTTGCTCTGTTGGCGGCGGCGCGCGGTGCGCGCGTGATGGCGCTCGCGGGGGCGGCACTTGGTATCGCGATCCTGAGCAAGGAGCCGGCACTAGTTCTCGTCCCCGCGTACGCGCTGCTTGCCGCGGTCCGCGCGCCACGCGGCAAACGTCGAAGGCAGGCCCTGGCGATCACTGCACCGGCACTTGCTCTCATTTCCATGTACCCCCTCTACGCGCTCGCCCAGGGCCAGTTCTGGCCGACGGCCACCGGAGCAGTGCTAACTGCTACTGATCCGCGCGCTTACGCGGGCAGCTCGCTCATGGACAGCATCCTCTGGCAACTGGGTCGTCAGGGCGGCAGCCTGTTTGACCCGGCTAGCGCGGTACACGCTGCGGTCTTCGACTGGCTGCTCCGCGATGCGGCGCTCGTACTCCTCGGCTTCGCCTCCGCGATCGGCAGCGCGCTTCGCTGGCGCGCCGACCCCACGCGGGCCGCGATCGGCGTGCTCGGGATCGTTTCATTTGGTTTTCTGATCCGCGGCGGGCTGGTACTCGGATTCCACGTGCCGCTCGCGATCCCGTTCCTCGCCCTCAACTTCGGTCTGGGCGCCGTCGACCTCCTCGGCGGCCTCCGGCTACCGGCGGTCGCCTCCCGCCCAGCGCTCGCCTCTGGCATCGCGCTCGTCCTGTGCTGGAGTGCGAGCGGCCTCGCCCATCTCTACGTGGACCGCCCGGGCGCTGCAGGCCGCGAGGCGGTGGCTTGGATCGAGAGATCCGTACCGCCCGATGCGGTTATCGTCGGTCCCGATGACATGTGGGCGGAGCTGCACGAGCCCGATGGCGCGACGAGCTTCGCTGACTTCTACACGCAATGGCGTCTCGCGTATGACGCGGACGCGCGCCGCGCGGTACTCACCGAGGGGTGGCGCTCCCTCGACTACATCGTCGTCACGGCGGATCTGATCAAGAGCATCCGGCGCACCACGCACGACCGCGATCTCATCGCGGCACTGCGCAACGCGGACCTCGTCGCGCGGTGGGTCGCGCCGAGCAGCGACGAGGGACTGCACCCGGAGCAGGTCATCGAGATCTGGGAAGTCGACAAGACCGGGCGGTCCGCAAGCATGCCGATCGACTGCGACGCCTTGCCGTCCCTGGTTTGCGTGATGACCTCGGGACGACCGATTGGCGGTCCGCCTCTACCCACGCCCCCGCAGCCGCCTCCGTTGCCCTAGGTGGGGTGCCGAAGATCACGCACGCAGCGCGAGCAACGGTGACGCGAGCCGTCGCCGCGCCATCCCGCTCCCAGTAGTCCGTGCCGCCGGCGGTCGTCGTACTCGGCCTGGTCGCGCTCGGCGTACCGGCGGGGGTGCGAGCTGCGTTCGGTCGGCCGCGTTCGCTTGGTCGTGCCTGGCTCCTAGCGGGGGCGCTGGCGCTCGGTGCTCAGGCCATCGGTGAGCTTGCCGGTGTCTCGCTCGGCGTCCTAGGAGATGCCCAGCTGGTACTCGCGATCGTCGCCGCGGGCATCGCGGCTGCAATCGTTGCTATCGCGGAAGGCCCCGTGAAGGGGTAACTTCTTAGCTGAAAGACAGGGGAGTTAAAGCAATGGGTTTCATCATCGGCGTACTGACTGGCGCGATCGCCGCGCTGCTGTACGCGCCGAAGACCGGCGACATCACCCGCGAGGAGCTCAAGGTCCGGAGCGAGGAGCTCAAGCGGCGCGCTGACGAGCT
>DATLPP010000155.1:0-4596 GCA_035535615.1 Candidatus Udaeobacter sp. | reverse complement strand
CGACGTCCCGCGCGTCGAAGCGCTCGTCAGGTCCGATCGCCTGCTCATCGGCCCGTGGCACGTCCTGGCCGATCTCCTTCTCGTCTCCGGGGAGTCGATCGTTCGAAACCTTCAGGAGGGACTGCGGAGCGCAGGCGAGCTCGGGCGCGCCGCGCGTGTCGCGTACGTGGCCGATCCGTTCGGCCACCCCGCGCAGCTGCCGCAGATCCTCCGCGCATTTGGATACGACACCTACGTCTTCGCGCGCGGCATGGGGGACGAGGGCGAATCGGTCGGGAGCGAGTTCTGGTGGGTATCTCCGTCGGGCGACCGCGTGCGCGCGGCACATCTGGTCGACCACTACTCCAACGCCCTGCCGCTCGTCGGTCCCGCCGACGAAGGTCCCGACGCCCTGCGCCGCAGGGTGAGAGCGAAGACGGCGCGCATCCTCGATCGGCTCACGCCGTACGCGAACGGCGACGTACTCCTTCTGATGGTGGGCGACGACCACGTCGACGCGTACGCGCGCCTGCCCGAGGCCGTGCGCGAGATGCGACTGGTCTTCCCCAACGTCGATGCGCGGATCGGGAATCTCGAAGAGTTCGCCGCTGTGATGCCTCCGCTCCAGCACGAGGTGAGTGGCGAGATCGCAAGCGGCCGCTACCGCCCGATCCTGCGCGGCGTGAACTCGACGAGGGTGTGGATCAAGCAGGAGAACGTCGCGTGCGAACGGCTTCTTCTCGAACGGTGCGAGCCGCTCGACGCGCTCACGGGTGGCACCGCGCGCGACGAGCTACGCGATCTCTGGCGGATGCTCCTCCAGAACCACCCGCACGACTCGATCTGCGGCTGCTCAATCGACGCGGTCCACGACGTGGACATGGCGCCGCGCTTCGCATACGTGCGCGAGCGCGGCGGTGCGCTTGCGAGCCGGCTGCTCGAACGACTTGCCGGCCGCGGCACGACGCGGATGGTCTGGAATCCGCTTCCCTGGCCTCGCGAGGCGGTCGTGACGATTGACGGACGCCCGACCCGGACGCGGGCCAGCGGGCTCGGACTGTCGACGGCGACCGCGGTGGAGGGTGACTCGGCCATTGCCGCTCAAGGCGACGCCGCGATCGAGAACGGGTTCCTGCGTGTCGAGATCGAGACCGACGGGAGCTTCTTCGTCGTCGACAAGGCCACCGGAGAGCGGAGCGGGCGCCAGAACAGGCTCATCTCGGAGGGCGACCGCGGCGACGAATACACGTACTCGTATGCCGGGCCGACCGTCGGATCGGAAGGGCTCGTCGGTACGCGCGCGGCGTCCGTGACGGGCGACCGCGCGACGGCGACCGTCGAGCTCGTCATGCGCCTGCCGTTGCGCCTTCGCGACGATCGCTTTGCGCGCTCGCCCGAGCTCGTGGACTGCCCGGTGCGTATGGAGATCTCGCTCGACGCGGGCGCGCGGCGGGTCGATGTGAGCCTTCAGGTCGACAACCGCGCGAGCGACCACCGCTTGCGGGTCCTCTGCGAAACCGGCACGCGGGCTCTCACGCACCAGAGCGGCGCCGCGTTCGCGCTCCTCGAGCGATCCAACCGTTTCGAGGTCCGCCGCCGCTGGATCGAGCCGCCGACGTCGGAGGCGTGCTTGCACGACTTCGTCGCGGTGAAGGGCGCAACGAAGGGCCTTGCTGTCGGCGTCGATGGCCTGCGCGAGTACTCGGTCCTGCACGATGGCGGCACGATCGCGATCACGCTTCTCCGCGCCGTCGGCTTTCTCTCGCGGGGCGACCTTCCGGAGCGGCACGGGCACGCCGGCCCCGAGCTTGCGACGCCGTCGGCGCAATGCATCGGGACGCGCGCGTATCGCTACGCGGTGCTTCCGCTCGACGAGCAGACCGACGTCACGCGCGCCGCGCGCTCCGTCCGCGAATGGCTGTCGCCGCCACTGGTGACGTCCGGCGATGGCCGGTCGCGATGCTTTGTTTCCTTCATGGAATCGGACACGCCCCTCGTGCTGAGCGCGCTCCGGGCGGGGCCTGACGGCGCTCTGGTCCTGCGGATCGCGAACCCACAGCGCGAGGAGGTCTCCGGCACGCTGCGCTTCGATCGGCCCATCCGCGCATCGCGTTCGGTGGACCTTCGCGAAGGGGATCTTCGCCTCGGCCACACCGGGCTCGACGTGATCCGTACCGCCGCTCCGCTCGATGTGGACGGAGACGTAGCGCGGCTGCGACTGCAGCCCTACGAGATCGGTACGTGGGTCGTGCAGCTGGCATGACGGCCGTGCGCACAAATGTGCGACGGCTCCCGCACAAACGTGCGACGTCTTCGCACGAATTGAGGACAGACACGACCTCGTTCGCCGTCTAGGGTTTCGCACGTGGCAAAGCTGATCGCCGGTCTTCTGTGCGCATTCGGTATCGCCGCCGTCCTGGCGATCGCGGCGAGCGCCGAAGGTGGGCCGCCGTATCGCCGGACGACCCCGCGCGGATCGTTCGGCGCGGACGGCGCCGAGCTCGTCGTTGGTGTCCCGGGCGGGCGCGCGTGGGGGATCGAGAGCGCGCTCATCCCCGTTCCAGACGAGCGCACGGGATTCCACGCGACCGTCGAGGTATCAGACCCGGAAATCCGTGAAGCGTTCATCCGTGTCGCCTGGTACGACCGCGCGACCGGCAGACCCCGTCAGTTCGCCCTGACCGATGCGCGGTATGTGCGCTCGGGCGAGACGGCGACGCTCGACTTCGCGCTCGATCCGCCGCCGGGAGCGGTCGCCTACCGCCTTCGAGTCCTCGCCCGGCTCCGCGAGCCAGAAGCTCTGTCCGCGGCCGATGCGATTCGAGTGAGCGTGTCCGCGCCATATCGCCTCGCACTCGGGATCCCCGCCACGCGGCTTCTGCCCTGATGACGGCGAATCTTCGCGTCGTGCCCGATGAGGAATCGCTCGGCGCGGCCGGCGCCGACATCGTGTGCGACGTCGTACGGGCGGCGCCGAACGCTGTCATCACCTTCGCCACCGGGCAGTCAGGGGCGCCGATCTATCGAGCGCTGGCGGAGCGCGTCGAGCGGAGCGAGATCGATTTCTCACGCGTACGAGTCTTCGAGCTGGACGGCTACGTCGGGATCCCGCTCGCCGATCGGCGGTCGCTATACGGATGGCTCAGGCGCGACGTCATCGTGCCGCTCCGCATACCCGAGCGCGAGATCACCCGGCTGCGCGGCGAGGCGAGTGACCCGGTCGCGGCGTGCCGCGAGTACGACCGTGCTCTGGATCGCGCCGGCGGCTACGACCTTGCCATTCTCGGACTCGGCCCGAATGGACACGTGGCCTTCAACGAGCCCCCGGCCGACCCCCAGTCGGACGCTCACGTGCTGGACGTGACCGAGGAGAGCGTCGAGAGCGCGGTTCGCTACTGGGGCTCGCGCGAGGAGGTGCCTCGCCGCGCCGTCACGACCGGCCTCCGGCGGCTCATCGCGGCGCGCCGCGTTCTACTCGTCGCGCGGGGCGAAGCAAAGCGCAGAGCCCTCGAGCGGACACTCGGAGGCGACGCCGATCCAATGACTCCGGCCTCCTTCTTGAACCGATCGGCGGACGTTACGTTCCTGACCGACCTCCCGATGCAGTAGAGGCGTGCGCCAAAACCAGCCGGAGGCGCTCAAAGCCGCCTGCGAGCGCGCAGCCGCACCTGACGGGCGGAAAAATGCCCCGCCGCGACGTCTGGGACATACTTGCAGCGAGATGGCGACCGTCACTTATGACCACGTCACCAAGCGCTTCGGCGACTTCATCGCGGTCAACGACCTCAACCTCGCCGTGCGCGATTCGGAGTTCCTCGTGCTCGTCGGACCGTCGGGCTGCGGCAAAACGACCGCGCTCCGGATGCTCGCCGGCCTCGAGGAGCAGACGACGGGCGACATCCGCATCGGAGAGCGCGTGGTGAACGACGTTCCCCCGAAGGATCGCGACATCGCCATGGTCTTCCAGAACTACGCGCTCTATCCGCACATGAGCGTCTATGACAACATCGCGTTCGGTCTGAAGCTCCGTGGCATGCCGAAGGCGGAGATCGATCGCCGCGTGAACGAGGTCGGCAAGATGCTCGGGATCGGCCAGCTCCTCAAGCGCAAGCCGAAGGAGCTCTCCGGTGGGCAGCGGCAACGTGTCGCCGTCGGCCGCGCGATCGCGCGCGAGCCCGCCGTGTTCCTCATGGACGAGCCTCTGTCGAACCTTGACGCGAAGCTGCGGATCCAGACTCGCGCGATGCTCCAGCAGCTCCACCAGCGGATCCGCCGCACGACGATCTACGTGACGCACGATCAGGTCGAAGCGATGACCATGGGCGACCGCATCGCGGTGATGAACGACGGCAAGCTGCAACAGCTCGACACGCCGGAGACGCTGCACGAGCGTCCGGCGAACCTGTTCGTGGCCGGATTCATCGGATCGCCGTCCATGAACTTCTTCCCAGCGAAGGTGACGGGATCGAACGGCCAGGTCGTCGCCGATGCGGGCTTCTTCAAGGCGCCACTCAGCGGCAAGGCGGCGGAGGCCGTCGGTCGCGACGTGATCCTCGGCATCCGGCCGGAGGACATCAACGACATGGCGACCGAACGGCAAGACGGGCAGCTCCCGAT
>DATLPP010000154.1:0-4330 GCA_035535615.1 Candidatus Udaeobacter sp. | reverse complement strand
GGCAGGAAAGAAAAGCTCTCGACCTGGTTGACGATCTGATGCGCCGCGGATGACTCGGTGCCGAGGCGGAACGCGAACCCCGACAGCGCGAGGATGCCGATGCTGAAGAGCGCGCTCTCCGCGGCCGACGGAAGACTGATCGAGAAGAGCGAGCGGATGAGGCCCATATCGAGGCCCCATTTGCCGCCACGGATCGTGAGATCGGCTCGGCCCATCCACAGCAGGTACACCGAGAGGACGCAGATGACGGCACTGTTGGTCACGACCGCGTACGCGGCGCCGATCGGACCAACGTGCAGAACATCGATGAAGAGGAAGGCGAGCGGCACGGTCACGGCGACCGAGAGGATCGCGAGCCACATCGGCGTCCGGCTGTCGCCCGCGGCGCGGATCGCTGACGCGGTGATGAACCACACCGTCTGAAAGACGCTCCCGGCTCCCATGATCGCGAGAATCGGACTCGCGACCGCGACGACCTCTTCGTCGGCGCCGAGCAGTCGCAAGAGGGGCGACGCGAATACGACAAAGCCGACCCCGAATACGACGCCGAAGATGGCGCCGAGCGCGATCGACTGCCTCGCGACATCCGACGCCATGCGCGCGCGCCCCTCCCCCATTCGCCGGCTTACATGAGCCATCGTCCCGATCGCGAGCGAACGCCAGACCGGGAACATGAGGAACAGGAATTGGAACGCGGCGCCGACGGCGGCGGTCGAGACCGCGCCCAGATGCCCCACGAATGCGAAGATCGTTGCCTGGCCCGCGGCGGCGATCAGGTTCTCGATGATCCCGGGCCATGCGAGCTCGAGCGCCGCGCGTTGCGGATGGAGCGCCGCCAGCTCAGCGGCGCGTGCACTCGGTGCGGGTGCCGCTTCCTCCGCGGTCTCGGCGGTCGAGCTCAAGAAACGACGATGACGCCGGCGTTGCCGGCTATGACCTCGCCGACCTCGACGGAAAGCACACCTTTCGCCGCGCAGGCTCGCTGCCAGGCCCCAGCGTGTGCCGGGGGAACCCCGACCAGAAGCCCGCCCGACGTCTGCGGATCGAGAAGGAGCGTGCGCACCGCGCCGTCGACGCCCTCGAAGCGGACCTTCACCCCGTCGTCGAAGTACGAGCGGTTCCGCTCGAGGCCGCCGAAGCTGATCCCGCTGTCCGCATGTCGACGCGCGCCAGGGAGAAGGGGCACGAGACTCGCGCGGATACGGACACCCACCGACGATCGTTCCGCCATCTCGTAGGCGTGGCCGGCAAGGCTGAAGCCCGTTACGTCGGTCGCGGCGTGCAGCTCGGCATCGATCGCGGCCTGGGCCGGGGCGCGATTCAGCGCGACCATCGAGGCGATCGCGGACGCGAGGTCCGCCGCGTCGAGCGCCCCGTTCTTGTGGGCCGTGGTGAGCACGCCGGTCCCGATCGATTTTGTAAGCCACAGCGCGTCGCCTGCGCGGAGCCGTGACTTGAGGAGCATGTGTTCGGGGTGCACCCGGCCCGTGACGGCGAGGCCGTACTTCGGCTCGCGGTCGAGGACGGTGTGGCCACCTGCAATTACACCGCCCGCCTCTCCGACCTTATCGGTCGCACCCTGGAAGATCCGCTCCAGCTGTGCGAGCGGCGCATCCTCAGGCCACGCCGCGATGTTCAACGCGAACAACACCTCGCCGCCCATCGCGTAGACGTCCGACATCGCATTCGCCGCGCCGATCGCGCCCGAGGCGTACGCGTCGTCGACGATGGGCGGGAAGAAGTCGAGGGTCTCGACGATCGCCGTATCGGGCGCGACGAGATACACGGCCGCGTCATCGGTCACGTCGAGACCGACGAGCAGCTCTGCGGGTGTCTTTTGATCGCGCATCGGACGCAGAACCTGCGCCAACGGGCCGGGGCCCAGCTTGGCTCCTCAGCCGGCGCAGGTGGAGAGCGTCGTCAGCCGGATCTCATCGCGCGTGAACACCGAGGGCGATGGTACTCACGGGAGCAGCGGACAGGAGATCGAGGCCGGGGCCCAGTTGCAGCGCCAGCAGGACCTTCACTTGAGTGATTCCTGATCCAGCGCTTCGTCGACCTTGATCGACAGTTCTCGGTGCCGGGGGTGGATCATGTTTCACTGTCGTACGAAGGAGTAGTTGCTCCGACGGGAACGCCCCTGTCCTCTCCGCGATAGCGGTTAGGCTCCGCCCGGTTCGCCCTCCCGACTCCCCGCTGACCTTATCTACCCGCGACATCGGGTCATTTTCCGACGAACGCGAGCGCGCGCTCGAGCGTCGACGGCATGTCGTTCGGATATTCGTGACCGATACCGGCGCGCTCGTCGAGATGGGATCTTCCACCGTGCTTGGACACCAACGCCACGAGTTGTTTCGCGCCGGGGGTGCTGGGGTCTCTGCTGCCAACGACCATGTACGTCGGTCGGATCGACGCCGCGCCGGCGTCGGCAAGCGCCGTGAACTCGCGAATGTGCGGAAGCCACGCCGCGATCGGCACGACGCCCAGCGCGGGGATGCGGCCCGTGATGACCAGGGCGATCGCCTGGAGCGCGCCCATCGAGAAGCCCGCGAGCACGATCGCTGCGCCGTCCACATGAATCTCCCGCTTGATCGCCCGCAGATGCATCGTGATCTCGCGGTTGGTCCTGTCGCGGTCATTCCATGTGAACGAACCAGGCGTGGCGCCAGGTTCACCAGACTGCGGAATCGCTGTGACCCATCCGTAGTCCGCGGCGGATGACCAGAAAGGCACCGTATCCGTCATCGCGCTGTTGTTCCCATGAAGCACCACGAGCAGCGGATGCCCTGATACTGGTGCAGCGTCGCGCGGCATCAGCAGCGTCAGTTCGGGCTTGGACTCGGCTGCAGCCTCATCCCATCGTTGCTGGGAGCGCACGGCGAACTCCGAGAAGCCAGGGAGCAGAACGATCGACGCCAAGCGCGGATTCGTTTCGAGCCAGTCCCTCCGATAGCGACAGCCCTGGGCTAACGCGCGGTCCAGGGCATCAAGTCCATCGTTGGGCCGGCCCGACTCCGCCATTAGTTCCGCCTCGGTCAGATACATGAGGGCCGCATGCCGGCTGAAGGCGGCCAAATGTTCTTTCACCAACAGGAGCGCTGCGGCCGCATCGCCCCGTTCTCGGAGCACCCCAACCGCTGCATGCAGATCGGTGAATGACGCGTACATCATCTTGCAAATCCTATGGCCGCGAACGAGAGAAAACAGTCTCTTCGTGATTGGGCGAGCTCCCTAAACTGATTCGTGTCCCTTCAGGCTCTGTGTCCGCATCGACTCCTGTCTTGAACCGTGTTCCACCGAGAAGACCAAGGCTGCGAACGCGAGCGGCGGTGCGTGGTTCATTGCAAACGGCTCGCGGATATCAACTGGCCGATCTCTGAGGCCTCTATCTCCGATCCGCTCTCAGGGAAGCGGAAGTGGCGTGCGGATCGCCGTGTACCAGACGGTTGCCGCGAGCGCGATGAGCAGCAACGCGAGGGCGAGATTCGTGGCGGTGCGCCCGCGCCGAACGATCACGCGAACGAGGAACAGCCCCGCTCCCGCGACCAGGGCGAGGTCGAGGATGAGGAGCAGCAACGCCGCGCTCATATCACGTTGTGCTCCCGCACGAGCTGCCCGGACTTGAATCGGGACGCGCTCAGCGCACTGATGTCGAGGGAGGTCCTGCCGTCGACGATGAGCTCGGCGATGAGCTCACCCGTTGCCGGCGCGTGCATGATGCCGTGCCCCGAGAATCCCGCCGCGTTGATGAAGCCGTCGATCCCGTCGACTTTCCCGAGTATCGGGTGCTTATCGGGGGTGTCCTCGTAGAGGCCGGCCCAGCCCGTCTTTATCGATGTTCGTTCGAGGATCGGAAAGCGCGCGAGCGCGCGCTCGACGACGGCGGGCATGAAATCAGGATTCACGCTGTCATCGAATCCGGGCTTCTCATTCGGGTCGGCCATACCGAGGAGCACACCTCCGGATTCGCGGTGCGCGTAGAGGCCGGACGCGAATTCGATCGTCAGCGGGAAGTCTTCGTCAAGACCAGGCACTGGTTCGGTCACGAAGATATGTCTGCGAAGCGGCTCGATGGGGAGTGCGACGCCCGCGAGCTTCGCGACCTGTGCCGCCCACGGGCCAGCCGCGTTGATCACGGTGCGAGCGGAGATCTCCTCGTCTTTCGAGCGCACGCTGGCGACGCGGCCGTTCGTGCAGGAGATCGCGGTGACCGGCCAGCCCTCCGCGAACGTGACGCCGGCCTCGCGCGCGCGTGCGACGTATCCGTTCAGCATGCTCGACGGATCCGCGTAACCATCCTTCGCGCAGAAGGTCCCGAATCGAACGTCGT
>DATLPP010000153.1:0-2898 GCA_035535615.1 Candidatus Udaeobacter sp. | reverse complement strand
CAGTGGTGCGCAGCGAACGGGCGCCATCAGACCGGAACAAGCTGGGAGGTCTACGGTGACTGGGCCGATGATCCCGAGCAGCGCCGAACCGACATCTACCTGCTCCTTGCCTGAGTCGGTTGACTGCGGCGTTTCTTCTTGGCTTTGGCGGCATCCCCGAGGGAACACCACTCTTTCACCATCAACTTGAGTTCGGCGGCACGTGCGCTCGCCTCTTTCTCGTCGCTGATGCGCATGCGCTTGACCGTCTTTCCTTCAAGGTGTGAGTAACGTCCCTGGAGCCGACCCCCGCGCATGAGCCTCAGATTCACCCCCGGCTCGCGATACCGCACGAACGCCGCGAAGTCGCCGCTCTTGCTCGACGCAAACGTCACTCCGTACTGGATCCGCTCGCTCATGCTGGCGTCGGCGCCGAGGATCACATCACGCACGCGTCGCATCGCGCCCTCCGAGGGCGGCTCGGTCCTCGTGAACCATCGTTCGACCGCAGCGGACTTCGGCACGCGCGGATCGTAGTCGGCGAAGCGTCACATTGTGATGACGACCTCCGCGCGATCCGGGGCCCGAAAGGCAGAGACGCGTCATTGTTCATAACATCCATAGCGTGACTCAAGCGGCGCACTCCCTTCTCGCCGACGCATCGCTCGGGACCATCCAGTCCGAGATCGAGAAGCGACACGACGAGAGCGTCGGGCGCCTTCAGGAGTGGGTGAAGCACCCGGCCCTCGCCGCGGAAGATCGCGGCATGGACGAGGGCTGCGATCTGATGATGCGGATGGCGCGGGACGCCGGTTTCCAAAAGGCCACGCGCATCGACACCGAAGGCCACCCCGGCGTTCTGGCGACGCTCGACGCGGGAGCCTCGAAGACCGTCGCGATCTACTTCATGTACGACGTGAAGCAGGCCGACCCGGCGGAGTGGTCGTCGCCGCCGTTCACAGCCGCGATCGTCGACAAGCCCGGATTCGGAAAGGTCCTCGTTGGCCGCGGTGCGGTGAATCAGAAGGGACCGGAGGCCGCTTTCCTCGCAGCCCTGCACGCGATCCGCGGGGCGGGAAAGAAGATCCCGGTCAACCTCGTGCTCGTCGCGGAGGGCGAGGAGGAGATCGGATCGCCGCATTTCCGGCAGGTCGTCGCGCATCCCGATGTGAGCGCCGCCCTCAAGCGGACGATCGGCGTGTTCATGCCATCGGCGTTTCAGGACCCCGACGGCAGCGTCTCGATCTTTCTTGGAGCGAAGGGCGTGGTGGAGTGCGAGCTCGTCGCGAGCGGCGAAAAGTGGGGGCGCGGTCCGACGAAGGACGTGCACTCATCGAACCGAGCGCGCCTCGACAGTCCGGCGTTCCGTCTCGTCCAGGCGCTCGCGACCCTGGTCAACGCCGGCGGCGATCCCGCGATCGACGGATTCGGCCGGGAGGCGAAGGCGGCCACCGTGGCAGAGCGCGAGATGCTCGATGAGGCGGCGACGAAGCTGAGCGAGGCGACTGCGATGTCGCTCCTCGGCGCGAAGCGCTGGGCGGGAGACCTCCCGTGGCGAGCGACGCTCGAGCGTTTCATGTTCACGCCGACGGTGAACATCGAAGGCCTCGTCGCTGGATATACCGGCCCGGGCGGCAAGACCGTCATGCCGCATCGCGCCGTCGCCAAGCTCGACCTTCGGCTCGTGCCGGACATGACCTACGACGGCGCGATCGCCGCCCTCAAGGCGCATCTCGCCAAGCGCGGCTTCGGCGACATCGAAGTGAATCCGAGCGGCGGCTACGACCCAACGAGTACGGCGGCGGATGCCCCGATCATCAAAGCGATGCTCGCCGTTCTGCAGCGCGGCGGCATCGACCCGGTCCTGCTTCCGCGTCTGGCGGGTTCGTATCCCGGTTACGTCTTCACCAACCCGCCGGTCAGCCTCGCGGCTGGTCACTACGGTCTCGGACACGGCAGCGGGGCGCACGCGCCGGACGAGTACTTCGTGATCGAGCCATCGAATCCGAAGGTCAGCAGCTGGGACGGCGCAGTGGCATCGCACGTGGCCTACCTGTACGAGCTCGCCGCGCAGGTTTAGCCCGGATCTTCTCGAGACCGTCGAGGATCAGATCGAGCCCGAACTCGAACTCGGGCACATCCGTCCGCTTGGATCTCGTCATGTGCTCTTCGGCGTGCTCGGCGAGGTACGGGTATTCGCGGAGCGTCCTCGCAACGAATTTCTTCGCCACGTCTCCAAGGTCCTGGTTGGAGGAGTAACCCGCCTCCCAGAGAGTGGATCCGATGATGTGGCTGTCCAGCGCGTGATACGCGTGGTGGGTCATGTTGGCCGAGAAGCCGGCTTCGCGAAGCCGCCGGAGTAGCGACTCCATGTATCGCATTCGCGCGGGAGCAACCCTCTTGACCGACATCATCAGATTGCAGGCCCACGGGTGGCGCATAAGAACGTCGTGAGCCGAGACCGCGCTCCGGCGGATTGCCGCCTTCCAGTCGGGTCCGCCGACAGCCAGCTCGAACTCGGTGATCACGAAGTTGAGGATCCCGTCGAGGATCTCGTCCTTGTTGGCAACGTAGTGGTAGACCGACATGGCCTCGACGCCGAGCTCCTGCGCGAGCTTGCGCATGCTGAGTGACTCGAGCCCGCCCTCATCGGCGATGCCGATCGCCGCGCGCAGCACGCGATCTCTGGTCAAAGGGACTCGAGGCTCCGCGCTCCGTTCGACTCGCGACGCCATCAGCGTCCTCCTTGCCTTGCATCCCCACGTGGAGACCGAGTTTGAGGCCTTGACAATCTTACAGCGTACGGTAGCGTCTTACACTGTACGAAGAACCGGGGAGGGGACCTATGTTCGCGAACGTTTACGGAGATGAGCCGACTCTAGCCACCACGATGAAAGCGATCGTCCGAGATCGGTACGG
>DATLPP010000152.1:0-1522 GCA_035535615.1 Candidatus Udaeobacter sp. | reverse complement strand
CGACGATGGGCGCTACTTCGGGCCGGGCGATCGCTTCGAGACATACCAGTGGGCCGGCGGTACGACCGGCGTCGCGATCTGCGAGGACCTGTGGCACGTCTCGACGCCGTACCTCTACGCGGCAGCCGGTGCGACGATCGTGCTCGCGCCATCGGCAAGTCCGGGCCGCGGCGTCGCCGAGGGCGGCGATCTCGGGACCGCGGAGTCCTGCCGGCTCATGGATCGGTTCTACGCGTCCTATCTCACGGTGTATGTCGTGTACGTCAATCGCGTCGGACACGAGGATGGCATCGCGTTCTGGGGCGGGTCGGAGATCGTCGCGCCCGACGGGACCGTGGCCGCGCGCGCGCCCGAGTTCGACGAGGAGCTGCTAATCGGCGAGATCGACCCCGAGCTCGTCGCCCGGGAGCGCGCACGTAACCCGTTACTGCGCGACGAGCGCGAGGACATCGTGCTTCGCAACCTCGCGGGCCGGCTCGGTCTCCACTTCGACCGCCGTGACTAGCGCCTTCGCGCGGACGGGCGTGATCCGGCCCGATCCCAAGGACCCGTCGCCGCTGCGGATCGACGAGGTGCTCGTCCGCAAGATGCTCGTCCTCTTCATCCGCGACGAGATCGCGAAGGCTCGCCTGCGCCGCGCCGTCGTCGGGGTCTCGGGCGGCGTGGACAGCGCGGTCACCGTCGCGCTCGCGACGATCGCTCTCGGCTCGGAGAACGTACTCGGGCTGTTCACCCCGTACCGAAGCTCGTCCGGTGAGTCGCGCGATCACGCACGCGAGCTGTCGCGAATGTTCGGCTTCACGCTCGAGGAGGTCCCGATCACCGAACAGGTCGACGCGTACTTCCGTGGCTTGAAACAGAAGGTCGACAGGGTTCGCACGGGCAACAAGATGGCGCGCGAGCGGAAGAGCATCGAGTACGACCGATCCTGGCCGGACGGGATCGTCCTCGGCACCAGCAACAAGACGGAGCTGCTGCTCGGGTACGGCACGCAGTTCGGCGACATGGCCTGTGGCATCAATCCGGTCGGAGATCTCTACAAGACCCAGCTCCGGGAGCTCGCGCTTTTCATCGGCATCCCCGAAGCGATCGTGCGCAAGCCGCCGACCGCCGAGCTGTGGGAGGGACAGACCGACGAGGGCGAGCTCGGCTTCACGTACGCCGACGCAGATTTGGTGCTCTATCACATGGTCGATCGCCGCTTGCGGCCCGCAGAGCTCGTTGAACACGGATTCGACGCTCAGCTGGTCACGCGCATCCGCGAGATGGTTCGGCGCAACCACTACAAACGAGTCATGCCGCTCATCGCGAAGCTCAGCCTCCGCACCGTCGGACACGACTTCCTCTATCCGCGCGACTGGGAAGCCGACTGACCGATTCCGCGAAAGGAGCGGGCCCGACCGAGGGCCCCCGCGCGGTGGGAAACCGGCCGGAGGCCGGAGGGTCCCACAGCGTAGAGAGGGTTTCGGTCGGGCCTGCGACGCAACCCTCGGTCGACCCTGCCGACGCTCCGCTGCGGGTC
>DATLPP010000151.1:0-8738 GCA_035535615.1 Candidatus Udaeobacter sp. | reverse complement strand
GTGATGTCAGATGCGACGGCGAAGTCGCGCCCGGGGAGCGCGGCCTGGAGCTTCAGGACGAAGGCGGCCCACATCTGATCGGCAACAGCGATGACGCCCGGCGCGCGAACGAGCGAGGCGACGACCGCGTAGGGATCGTCGGTCTCTCCCCAGGTGGCCCGTGCGACGTCCGGAGCGGCGGCCGCGGCGCGACGAGCTTCGAGCTCCGGACAGACGATCGTCGCTTTCGCATCGGGGTCCAGGACGAGGCAGGTCAGACGTTCGCTCGCGAAGATCTGATAACCCGCGAGGTAAAAGAGGTCGGCGCCGGGCGAAACGAGGAGCGCGCCGAAACCGCGCTCACGCAGCTTCCCCGCCGCGCGCCGTCGCCGCTCAGTGATGCTCGCTCGTTCGCTCGGCATCCGTTCTGCATCCGAGAATAGCCGCATGCCCCGTTCGTTCACTCTGCTCGCCGGCGTGCTGCTGCTCGCCGTCGGGATCGCCCTCGTCGCGGGCGGCGGTTTGCCGCGGGCGGGCTCCGTCGCGCCGGTCGCACTCCCAAACGTGTCGGCGAGCGCTTCCCCCGCGCCGGCCTCGCCGGCCACCACAACGACCGCCTCGCCTACGCCCATGCCAACGATCGGCCCGATCCCGGACGGCTATCGCATCGAGGTCCCCCGTCTGGGCATCGACCTTCCCATCGCTGAAGGGGACATCGAGCGCGACGTGATCGTTCAGAAGACGCCGGAGAACTTCGCCTTCCACTTTCCGGGGACCGCCCTACCGGGGACATTCGGAAACAGCTACATCTACGCGCACGCCCGCACGGGGATGTTCCTCTCGCTCTGGAACGCCCGTGTGGGGGACCAGGTCTCGATCACGACACCGGCCGGGGTTGAACTCAAATTTGTGGTCACCGAGGTCCACCCGAAGGTTCCGCCCGCCGACACGAGCTGGCTCCAACCGTCTGGCGACGAGCGGCTCACCCTCCAGACCTCGACGGGACCGAACCGTGACGACCCGCGCTTCGTGGTTATCGCCGGCCCGGTGTAGGGCGCTTTCCGACGTAACGATCTCGTATCGCGAGAAAGTTGGAGCGACCGAGCGACCAACCTCGCGCACGCACTGTTTATTAGCCCGCGACGTGTTCACGAAATCGACACATTCTGGAACCGGTCCTGCAAAGTGCCGCGCCCATGGTCAGGGGGGCGCTCGCACGGACGGGAATCTTCGCATTCGTCTTCGCATGGCTGGTTCCGTTCGCTCTGCCGTCGGTCCCGGCTGACGTGCCACCAGTATCGGTAGCGCAAGCCTTCGCGCCTGGACCGATCGAACCGCCGGGGCTAGCTCCAGAGCGCGTTCACGATGTCGCGCGAGCCGACGTCGTTCTTGGCGTCCAGTCGACGCCGGTCACCACGGTGGAACCGGCCCCGGTTCGGACCTCCGAACCGACCCCCGAACCAACACT
This sequence comes from Candidatus Udaeobacter sp., assembly GCA_035535615.1. GTDB lineage: Bacteria > Chloroflexota > Limnocylindria > P2-11E > P2-11E > 3-1-20CM-2-70-9. The sequence goes on along the minus strand of DATLPP010000151.1, from coordinate 7,291 downwards.
GGCGCCAACGCCCGCGCCGGCAGTCGCCACGCTTCCACCGCTCCCGGATCCGCCGACTGGTGGGATCGTGATCGCTTCCTGGTACGGACCGGGCTTCTACGGCAACCGAACCGCCTGCGGCCAGGTCTACACAGCCGAGATCATCGGGGTCGCGCATCGGACGCTCCGCTGCGGCACGATGCTCGTGCTCGAGTACCGAGGACGGACGATGACCGTGTCGGTGATCGATCGCGGGCCCTACATCGCGGGACGGACGCTCGACCTATCGAACGCGACGCGCCTCGCCATGGGGTGTCCGGACCTCTGCACGCTTTCGATGCGGATCGCGCCGTGAGTGTCCCCCGACCGTCCGCCTAGCCGCTCGGATACTCACCTGGCGGGCGAGCGCTGGCATACGACTTGCAGCCACCTTGCCACCTAGCCCGGCCAGCACACGGCCAACTTCGATGGGCGAGAAAGGGTGATGCCATGACGCGGAACAAGGGAGCGATGACGGTCGCCGAGGCAGGACGCCGCGGGGGCGCGACAACTGCGCAGCGACACGGCCCAGAGTTCTACGAGCAGATCGGAAAGAAGGGTGGCAAGACCACCGCACAGCGGCACGGTTCCGACTTCTACGAGCAGATCGGAAAGCAGGGCGGGCAGAAGGTGAAGGAGCTCTACGGGCCGCGCTTCTACGGACGCATCGGCAAGATCGGCGGCGACACCGTTTCAGAGAAGTACGGACATGAGCACTTTGAAGAGATCGGCAAGAAGGGCGGACAGAAAGTCGCCGAGCTCATCGCGAGAGGCAGGCAGGCGACATAACGACCTTCGTTGACGGCACGGTGAGCGGGCGAGGAAGCGACCTGCGGCCTACTCTGGGTGCGCATGATCCGATACCGATCGCGATCCATCCCCGTTTTCCATTGACACCCATAGGGCGCTCTATATCGTCCCAGCCTGTACGCGTACGCCCCGTTCTGGGGCCTCCGTGTACCGAGAAGCGAACGACCCGCAAGGTCGTAGAGGGAAGGGCTGTGGACCAGGTCGCGGCGCCGCTCGTGGCCGTCGAGTGGGAAGACATCACCGCCTACTCGCGGACCGCGCTTCCCGAGGATTTCGAACCGTACCGTCTGCGAAAGCTCACCTGCGGTCTTTTGTGGAAAGAGACCGCCGAGTACGTCGTCATCGTCGGCGATTACGACATCACCAACGAGGGCCGCGACTATCGACACAACGATTTCCACATCATTCCTCGAGGCGTCATCCGCCAGCTCACCTATCTGCGCGAGAGCGCGAGCCCGCTCGTCGCTCTCCAGGTGGAAGCCAGCTAAAGACCACTTAAGAAAGCGGCGGAAACCAAAACCCTTCCGCTCGCCCGTGCGTATCTAGGGATACGGAAACCAAAAAGGCCGACCGAGAGTATTGGAACAAAGGATCGGTCTTAACCGTTTTCCTCCCTGGAGGTTTCGCACCAAATGGCCCTTCGAGCTGAGCTCTACTGCTATTTCTGTGGCCACGGTCTCGGCGAGGTGCTCGTACCCACGAGCGCACGCCGGCCGACGGTCGAGCAACTTCGCACCGCCTACGAGAACGTCGGCGGCCGCGAGGCGCCCGTCTGGAACGACGGCGACCAGCCACTGTGCCCCCGCTGCGGCGGACAGCTTTTCCTCGAGCGTTTCGAGCATGAAGTCATCCGCGCCAGCGAGCGCCGCACGCTGAAGCGCGCGAGCTGATCTAAGCGCCGCAAGCCGCGGTCGCTTGGATCTTGAGTGCGGCGCGCGGCTTCCACGCTGATCGGAGTTCTCGCCGGGTACCTCCTTGCCCGGCGAATCCTCACGCGGGACGGCGACTCGGTCGTCGCGCTGACCGACCGCCAGCGTGAGGTCCTGCGCGCGGTCGCCGGCGGTCTATCGACGAAGGAGATCGCGAGTCTCCTGGGGATCACCGAGGCCAGCGTGAACACCCACATTCGCCGGGCACGAATGAGCCTTGGTGTCCCCACGCGAGCGGCCGCCGCCGCCCGCGTGACGGGTCATGTCGTCGTTGTGCCCTCGAGACCGAGGCGCCCGGCCGCGTCGTCCATCGCGCGCACGACCTCGACGATGAGATCGTCGAACGGCATCCCCATGTCCTCGGCGCCCTTCAGCATCATGTCGCGGCTCACCGCGCGCGCGAAAGCCTTGTCCTTCATCTTCTTTCGAACAGATGTCGCTTCGACGTCGCGCACCGCCTTTGACGGCTTGACGAGCGCGACTGCGGTCACGAACCCGCAGAGCTCGTCCACCGCGTAGAGCGTCTTCTCCATCGCGGTCACGCGCGGAACTCCGGTGTGATCGCCGTGACTCTGGATCGCGTGGACGATCGGCGTCGGCACGCCGGCCTGCTCGAGGATCGGTTTTCCGTTCTGTGGATGCCCCGCCGGGTCGCGTTCGTAATCGAAGTCGTGAAGCAGCCCAGTGATGGCCCAGGTCTCTTCGTTTTCCCCGTTCGCGCGCGCGAAGCGGCGCATCGCCGCCTCGACGGCGAGGCCGTGCTTGCGCAGGCTCTCGGATTTGGTGTGCTCGCACAAAAGATCCCACGCCTCATCACGCGTCATTCGGTCCACCTCCCCGCGCGATCCTAGCTAACGCGTTACCGTCGGGCGGTGACCGGCTGCGGCTGTCTCGTCCTCATAGCGGGCCTCGTCGCGCTCCTCGTGATCTTCGTTCGCGGCTCCTTCGACTCAGGCGAGCCGATCGACACGGCCGTCGCGCTCCTTGCCGTGGCCGTTCTAGCCGTCGAGCGGTGGCAGCGGGAACGGTCCGCGCACGAGCTCGTACGCCCGCGCGGCGCGTAGCGCTGCGGCCTCGTCCCACATCCGTGCCGCGAACTGGAGGCCAATGGGGATGCCATCGGGATCGATCCCGCACGGGACGGAGATCGCCGGCTGGCCCGTGAGGTCGAAGATCCGCGTGATCCGCGTCCACTCGCTCGGCCGCGGGATCTCCTTCGCTTCCTCGATCGTCCACGCACGCGACGGCACCGTCGGCATGGCGAGAACGTCGACGCCGTCCAGGTCCTGGTCGGCCGCGCCCGCGCGCGCCTCGAGGAGAATCCGCATCGATCGCGCGTAGGTCTCCGCGTCGACATCGCCCTGTGACGAGAGACGGGTCCGTATAAGCGGGCCGTATTCGGCGGAACGTCCCGGGAACGTCCCCTCGTGATACGCGCGCGCCTCGACACCTAGCACCGCGCTCGAGGCCTTGGCGTATTCGGCCGCGCGTGGCCAGCGGATCTCGTGGATCTCCGCGCCCGCGCGCGCGAGCGCGTCGATCGCGGCGCGCACCGCGGTCGCGATCGCCGGATCGCATTCGTCCCAGACGTGATCCGTCGGCACACCAACGCGAAGCTTGTGTGGGCCGGCGTCTATCCCGGCGAGGAAGTCCGGCACCGGGCGATTCGCGGAGATCGGATCCCGCGGGTCGTGCCCCGCGATCGCCGCAGTGGCAATGGCGACGTCGCGTACGTTGCGCGCGAGTGGGCCGGGATGATCGAGCGACCACGCCAGCGGAACCGCGCCGAAGAGGCTCGCTCGACCGAATGTCGGCTTGAGACCGACGCAGCCACAGAGGGACGCCGGGATGCGGATGCTTCCTCCGGTGTCGCTGCCGAGTGTGGCGTACGCCTCGCCGGCGACGACCGCGACCGCCGATCCACCGGACGACCCGCCCGGGATCTTCGTCGTATCCCACGGGTTGTGGACGTCGCCGAAATGCGGGTTGACGGAGCTGACGCCGTACGCGAACTCGTGCAGGCCAAGCTTGCCGAGCAGCACCGCACCGGCTTCACTAAGCCGGCGCACGACGGTCGCGTCCTCGTCGGGAATCCAGTCCGCCAGGATCCGAGAGCCCGCCGTCGTGCGGATCCCTTTCGTCGCGAAGAGGTCCTTGACCGCAACGGGTATGCCGTGCAGCGGACCTCGATACCGGCCTGCCGCGATCTCGTCTTCCGCTTCGCGCGCCTGCGCGCGCGCAAGGTCCGCGGTCACCGTCACGAACGCGTTGAGGCGCGGCTCGACCGCTTCGATCCGCGCGAGGCAGGCCTCGGTCAGCTCCGCCGGCGAGACACGCCGATCTCGGACGGCAATCGCGGCATCCTCGAGCGTCAGGTGGACGGTCTCGCCTACTGCATGCACGAACGCGCCGACGGCTAGCGGCGCTTCTCCGAAACACTTCCGCTGCGGGCGCGCACCGCGAAGATCACACCCAGGATGACCGCGACGACCGCCCCCGCGATGAGTGCCTCGAGCGTTCCGCTGCCGGCGTCAGGAGAGATACCGAAGAGCTCTTCTATCCAGTCCACGAGTTCGTTCCTCCCCAAGATACGTATGTCGCATCATCGCATTTCGCGGCTGCGCCGCGCTCAACCCGGGACCGTCTCGACGACGAGCGTGCCGGCGTTCACGGTGAGGGCTGTCACGCGCACGCCCGACGGGATGTTGGCGGCAAGGACACGCGCGAACGTGTCGGCCACGTTCTGCTTGGTCGTGTCGGGAAGGTTCAGACCGGCGAAGGTCGCAGACTCGATCTTCGCGGCGGCCGCGCCGTTCGACACCAGCGGAGATGCGACGACCACGATGGGTCCACTCACGATGAAGGCGCGGCCGGTCGCGGTGAGCGTCAGCCTTCCCGGCTCGAGCTTGATCGTCGGGTCGGAGACCGTGATCCCGCTCACCGTCAAAGGCATATAGCCCTGAGCGGCCTTGGTCAGCTCCTGCTCGGTGAGCGTCACGGTGACCGCGCGCGGCCCGGTCGCGCTGGGGACGGCGGTCGTTGACGCGGGCGAAGGTCGCGCGGTGACCCGAACGGCCGGCGATGGGTCGGGGCTGAAGTCGCCGCGGGCGGCCATGCCGATGAGGATGGCCGCGAGGATCAGGACGAGCGCCGCGAGGACGCGCACCGCTAGACGCTAATGCGCGAGGGGATCGACGATCCTTCCGTTCTCTTTGACTTCCCAGTGGACGTGGGGCCCGGTGGTCGCGCCGGTCATCCCGATGAGCGCGATCGGCTGACCGCGCGCGACATGCTCGCCGATGGACACGAGCGCCGCCGAGGTGTGGTAGTAGCAGCTCTCGAAGCCCTCCGCGTGCTGCACGCAGACGCGGCGTCCGCCGACCTGTACCCAACCCGCCGCGTCGATGACGCCGTCATCCGCGGCGACGATGATCGAGCCGTACGGCGCCGCGATGTCGACGCCCGTGTGGTTGCCCTGCAGGAACTGGCTTACCGCTCCGGCGACCGGCCTGACGAAGCGGCGCGAAGCGCCTTCGATGCGGCCAAGCCGCGAGCGCGACGCGGGATCGGCGCGGAGGTCGACGCCCTGCCCACTCGCGACCCCGCATCGGTAAAGCTCGAGCTGTGTCTCGTAGAGGCCGGTCCGGCTGACGCCGGTGAACCAGCGCCCGTCGGGGCTGAAGGAGCGATTGCCGAAGAGATTGGGGAGGGTCGCGATCGCCTTGTCCTGCTCGTCCACTGGATCCCACACCGGTATGCGGTCGAAGACGTTCCCGCCCGGCACCGTCGCGGACACCGTGCCGACGAGCAGGCGACCGTCGGCGGTCCACCCGTGCACCGTGCCGTCCAGCGTTGACATCGCCGCGGACTCTTCAAGCCCGTTCGGCTCGATCAGCGCGAGCTTGGCGTTCGATCGGACGAGAAGGGTCTCACCCTGGGGAGCCCACTCGGTGAAGGTCGTGTCCGGATCCTCGAGCTTGCGCATCTCGCCCGTTGCCGTCACGCCGACGTATCGCTCGGTCGTGCCATCGAGGGAGTAGCGCGCGATCGTGAACCGCTTCGCGTCGGCGCTGAAGTAGGAATCGTCGCGGGGATAGCGCGGGATGAGGTCCGGGTCGACCTGCGCGATCGCCTGTGCGACCCCGTTCCGCCACACGCGGATCTCGTCGGCATACCAGTAATAGAGCTCGTCGCCGTTCCAGCGGACTTCCGGGGACGATGCCTCGATCGTTCCGGCGATGGTTCCACCGAGATTGACGTAGAGGAGGCCGTCGTCGCGCCAGTAGGAGAGGTACGCGCCGGACCCCGACCACTGCGGTCGGCTGCCCTGTCCGATCTCCTGCACCCTGCCGGTCTCCAGGTAATAGACGGTGATGCGGAGCTGCTCTTCGTATCCGGTGATGGTGGTGTGCGACGGGATCACCGCGATGCGCGACATCGCGACCGCGCTCGAGTCCGGGGACCAGATCGCGTTGGTGACGTTATCGAGCGCGGGAATCGTCGTGCGGTCGGTGCATCGCAACATGTCGACCGGAGCGGTCGCGCGCAGAGGGCGATCGTCGGGAAGATAGATGTTCGCGTCGCCATCGCTCGCTCGTGGGGCTCGCGCACAGCCGGACATCACGACGACGAGCATGACGAGATACGCGAGACCCTTCCCCCTGCTCACATGAGCGATTAAAGATGCGCACGGCCGAATGCGAAATGGTCATGAGGTATCGAAACAAAACGTTACGGGAGCGACCGAGCGAGCGATTGCGCTATGCGCGCGAGGAAGCGGAGCGCATCGCGAGGACGAAGACAGCGCCGAGGATCAGATGGATGAAGAGTCCTCCTGCAGCTTGAGTAGGAAGATCGCCCACGACGATCTCGTAGCCGTTGATGAGCAGCTCGAGCGCCTGGACGATCACGTTACCGACGAGTAGCGCCCGCAGCGCTTCGCCCGCCGCGTTGCGCGCCATCCAGTTAATGAGGCCGAGACCGATGAGCGTCGCCCCGACGTCACGCGACAGGACTTTCGCTGCGACAGGAGTCGCGAGGCCGAATCCGGCCAGCATCGACTCGGGGGATACGAATAGCGCGAGCCCGAAGACCACCCCGGCGACGCCGCCGATCATGAGGGCGAGGCGCGGGCTCACGGCTGGGAGAGTACTCGCGATCTCGCTCAGCAGAGTTCCTTGGGGCGCCGTTCTTACGAAGAAGTGTCGAGCCACCCGGAGCGCGGATTAAGCGCGCGTTGGCCGCTCATTGAACTCGGCGCGGCGAGGCCGGGACAGACGGCCTGAGTCCACCGGCGGACCTAATGACGGCGCGAAGAGGTTCTCAATGCGCGAGCAGTTGCGTATCCGCATGCGACCGCTCGTCGTGATTCTCGCGCTCGTGCTTAGCGTCGGTCGGGCGCAGCCGGCCGCGGCCGTCGTCGACCCGCTCGCGGATGTCGCCGTGAGCGCCTACGCGGTGCCGGGCGGCTATGGCGTGTCGCAAGATGTCGCTCCGGGCGAGACGCTCACGATCACCATTACCGTGTCCAACCG
>DATLPP010000150.1:0-2993 GCA_035535615.1 Candidatus Udaeobacter sp. | reverse complement strand
TAGAGCGCCCAGCCTTCGCTGAAGTACGCCGTCCCGAAGATGCGTCGCGCGTGCGATGGATTCGACTTCGCCATGACGAGGTGCCAGTGGTGACCGGGATACGCCTCGTGCACCGCGGTCGTCGGGATGCCGGCGCTGCAGTTGCCCTCGAGTCGCTTCTGCACCTCCTCCGGCGGCGTGCCGTCCGGCGGGTACGGAACGAAGAAGTGTCCGTGAAGCGTGTCGCGGAATGCGGGTGGACGCTGATACGACGCGACCGCGAGGACCGGGCGCTGGAACGGCGGCGATGGCTCGACCGTGCATTCCTCTCCGGGCGGGAGCGTCACGAGCTCCGTGTCGCGTAGGAAGGACCGGGCGCGCTGTGTCCACTCGTCGTACTCGTCGCGCATCGCTTCTGGTGTCGGTGCGTGGATCTTGTTGAGTCGATCGCAGGTCTTGGCCCAGTCACCGGAGCCGTCGATCTCCGTCGCGATGCGGTTCGCCTCGGTCGAGAGAAGCGCGTGCTGCTCGTGACCGCGTTCGCGCAGCTCGGCCGCGCCGAACGGAAGCAACTCCTTCTCGCGCAGGAGCGCGCTGTACAGCTCCTCACCGATCGCCCAGTCACCCTTGGCCTTGTCCTTGTTCGATTCGAGGTAGGACGCGAACTCGTCGAACGCCTTCGCGGCCTTCGCGCCCGCTTCGGTGAGGCGTTGCTTCGACGAGGCGTCCTTCACCTCGGCCGGCACGAGCTCGCGTGCATAGCGCGCCGCGGCCTTCGCCTGCCCGAGCGCCCGCTCGGCATAGACGCGTGGCGTCTTCGACAAGTCGAGGTTCGCGACGCCGTCGCGGATGTTCGTCGGCACACCCTCGAGCCGCTTCGCGGCGGCATCAGCGAGCTCGCGCTCGGGACGCAGACGGTGGAGGAAGAGCGAGAACACACCGTTGAGTCCGGGATTCAAGTAGTAGTTCGGCTGCCGCTTCCACATCTCGAGCGGGTGGTACAGCTCCCGGCCGCGGAGGACTGACACGAGGAGATCCCGGTCGATACGCTCGGCGGGCGCAAGTCCGTCATCCGCGGCGGCGCGGAACTTTCCCAGCCACTGGAGGTCTGACGCCCGGCGCCGCTCGTAGGCAGCCGCGCTCGTGTCGTCGAGGCGCTCGTCGTACTCGGTGAGGCCGAGGCTGGAGGCCAGGGTGGGGGAGTCCTCGTACTCCTCTTTCAGGAACGAGTCGACGAGCGAGGCGAACGCGGACGCCACCATGGCACCTCCCCGAGAATTGGCTGGAGAGTTAAGGGTGAGCCTCGAGGAATACCAGCGCAAACGCGACTTCAAGCGGACGCCCGAGCCGAAAGGCCAGCGCCCGAAGACCGAGCCTAGCCGCCGCTACGTCGTGCATCGGCACCACGCGACGCGTCTGCACTGGGACGTGCGTCTCGAGATGCGCGGCATCCTTGCGTCGTGGGCGGTGCCGCAGGGCCCGCCGCTCGAAGGTGGCAAACGCCGGCTCGCGGTCCACACCGAAGACCATCCGATCGAGTACCTCGACTTCTCCGGCGTCATCCCGGATGGCTACGGCGCAGGGTCGATGACGATCTGGGATCAGGGCACGTACGACCTCCTCAAGGACAGCGAGAACGAATACAAGGTCGCGTTCCACGGAAAGCGTCTCGAGGGCGAATGGGTCCTGGTGAAGACGAAGCAGAACGAGGGACGCGACTGGCTGATGATCAAGCACGGTCCGGTCGTGAAGGACCATCCGCTCGACGCGCGGATCGAGCCGATGCTCGCGATCACCGCCGAGGAGGCGTTCGATTCGCCGGACTTCGCCTTCGAACCAAAGTGGGACGGCGTTCGGACGCTCGCGTTCGTCGATGGTGGCGTCGTGCGGCTGCAGACGCGCAACCTGCTCGACTGCACCTCGCAGTACCCCGAGGCGCATCAGATCGCCGAGGCGAACACCGGGGGCTACCAGGCGATCTTCGACGGCGAGATCGTCGCGCTCGACGAGCGCGGCGCGCCGTCGTTCCAGCGGCTGCAGCCGCGGATGCACGTGCGCGACGAGTCGGCGGTGCGCAAGCTCCGTCGCACGACACCAGTGATCTACGAGGTCTTCGATCTGCTGTGGCTTGACGGGGAGGACCTTGGGAGGAAGCCCCTTCGCGAGCGGCAGCGCCTGCTCGACGAGGTCCTCACGCCGATGGGCGCCATCCGGCGCTCGGAGCAGTTCATCGGCACCGGTACCGCGCTCTTCGAGGCCGCGAAGGAGCAGGCCATCGAAGGGATCATCGCGAAGCGACTCGACTCGCCGTACGCGCGCGGCCGCTCCGCGGCCTGGGTGAAGATCAAAGCCTTCCGCACGATGGAGTGCGTCGTCGGCGGCTGGACCGAGGGCGAGGGTGGCCGTTCGAAGGCGCTCGGTGCGCTGCTGCTCGGCATCTATCGCGATGGCAAGCTCGTCCCGGTCGGCCACGTCGGCTCGGGATTCGACGAGCGCACGCTGAAGGAGCTTCTCGCGACGCTGAAAGAACGCGAGTCACCCACGATGCCGTTCGCGACCGAGCCGCGCGTGAACGCACCGGCGCACTGGTGCCTCCCCGAGCTGGTGTGCGAGGTGCGATACGTGGAGATGACGCGCGAGGGGACGCTGCGCCATCCGACCTACCGCGGCCTGCGCGCCGACGTCAGCCCTGAGGAGTGCACCGGCGAGGAGCGTCGCGAGTCGACGAAGAACGCGCTGCGCGAAGCGGCGCGCGCATCGCAGAGCGGGAACGGCGCGGCGGCGAGCGCACCCAAGGCGCGTGTGCCTTCGATCCTGCACATCGATGGTCACGACCTGCGGCTCACGAACCTCGAAAAGATCCTGTTTCCCGAGGACGGCTACACGAAGGCCGACCTCATCCGCTACTACACCGAGGTCTCCCCGTACCTCCTCCCTGCCATCAGGGACCGCCCGCTCACGATGAAGGTCATGCCCGACGGGATCGCAGGCCCGTTCTTCTATCAGAAGGACAA
>DATLPP010000149.1:0-3606 GCA_035535615.1 Candidatus Udaeobacter sp. | reverse complement strand
GTTCGGAAACAGTCCGCGCGCTGCACGAAGGAACCGCGCCGCCGCGCGCCGCTTGTCGACCAGGATGGCTCGCATCGCGTGATCCGCGAATGCCGCCGTGCCGGCGTGCTTCGCATCGCTCCATCGCTCGTCGTCGCGCAGCGCCGCCGACCACGACTCGAGGGCCCGATCGCTCGCCTTCGCGCTCGCGAGGGCGGTATCGATCCCTTCCTTCGCCGAATGGTGACGGTCCGGAGCCACTCCCTTGTCGAGGAAGATCAGGCCGCCCCGATCCTCGCTTTCGAACTCGGACCAGCCGGCGCGTCGCGGGTCATCGCCCTTGTCGAAGAACGTCCGCGCGAAGAACGTCGGACCCTCTTCGTCGTAGCCGATGATCAGACCGTACTCGGGCGCACCGCCGAGACCGAACACCAGCGGGGGAAGGTGGGCGTCGATCGCTTCCTTCGCGCGATCCAGGATCAGTGCCCGCATCTCTTCGTCGTACGGCGGTGGCTCGGGATCGAGGCGCACGCCGGCCGCGCGCGCGGCGCGCGCAAGGGTCTCGGCGTCGCGAGGGGCGGCCGCGAGCGGGTCCCAGCCGGTCTCGTCGATCGTCGTCGTGAAGGCCGCGCCAGACGACCCCATGAGCCAGTCGTATTCGGCTCCGGTCGCGAGCGCGAGCGCGTACGGAAAAGTGGTGTCGTGGCCCTCGCCGAACCGGAGCGGCCCGACGTCCTTGAGGATGCGGCGCTTGGTCAGGCGGCGATCTCGGGGAAAGCGTGCTTAAGGATCGTGCAGGCCTGCAGCGTCACCCATTTGCTCGCGTCGACACGCGACGGCATGCGGGCGGCGTACGGCGCCCGCCCGCCCCAGCGGCCGCGCGCGTCCTGTCGCGCGAGGAGCCAACCGATCGCGGGCTGCGCTCGGTCGTCGTCGATCGCCCCGGCCGCATCGAGCGCGCGGAGGACGAAGAGGACATCGGCTTGATAGAAGAGGGGGAACGAGAGCTGCCGCCAGAGGTAGCTCGGCGCGGTGTCCGTCGGATAGCGGCCGCGCTCGACGCGATACGAGAGGAGGAACTCGACGCCGCGGCGCAGCGCCCGCTGCACCTCGCGGGTCCGTGCGCTCTCCGGCAGCGCGGCGAGGCCCCACACGAGTCGCGCGTAACCCCACGCGCAGGGCTGTTCACCGTTGATCCAGCAGGCCGCATCGAACTTCTTCGAATCGCGAATCAGCCGCAGCACGAGCGGCTCGAGGCGCTCGTCGTTGCCGTAGCCCGCCATCGCGACATACCGGACGACGCTGCCGATGACGCAAGACGCACCGTGATCTCTGTTGAAAACCCATTCCAGGCCGCCGCGCCCCGGGCTGCCGAGCTCCTCCAGGACATAGCGCGCGGCGCGGCGTACACGCGTGTCGCCCGGGTCGACGCCGTACTCAACAAGTAAGAGGTTCGCCCAGTGCGTGCCCTCGTACTTGGGCCCGTACAGGTTCGCGCCCGGCCAGCTGGCGTCGGGTTTCTGACGGCGGAGGATCGTCGAGATCGGTGGAGTGTTCATCGCGCGTTGCTGCGCGTCACGTACGTCTGGATCGCGTGGGCCCTGGTCGAGGAGGGAACGCAGAGTCTGCGCGCGCACCGCGGGATCGCTGCGTTCGAGAAGCCACGGCACCGGGTCGCCCTTCAGAAGCTCGCGCCAGGCCATCAGGCGCCTCCGACGGAGAGCTCGGAGATGACGAGCGTCGGGCTCCCGAGGCCGCTCGGTCCGAAGACAAGGTCGGTGCCGACCCCGACGATCGAGCTCAGGAGATGCGTCAGGTTTCCGGCGATCGTGATTCCCTGCGCGGGATGGATGCGATTTCCACGCTCGAGATAGTTTCCGGTCGCACCGAGCGAGAACTCGCCGGAGACCGGGTCGACCGTGTGCAGGTTCAGAAGCGACGTGACTGCGAGCGCGCGATCGAGACCGGCGACGATCGCTTTGGCATCGTCGGTCCCGGCGGCCACGAAGAGATTCGACGGGCCGATCCGTGCGGGCGAGCCGTACCCGCCCCGACGGGCGTTGCCCGTGGGATCGTCGCCGAGCTTTCTTGCTGTCTTCAGCGACGTGAGGTACCCGCGTAGGACGCCGGCTTCGATCAGCGTGCGCGTCGTCGTGGCGACCCCCTCGCCGTCGAACGGGGCGCTGCGCAGGCCGCGTGGTCTCCGCGCGTCGTCGACGATCGTCACCTTCTCGTTCGCCACGCTTTGTCCGATCTTGTCTGCGAAGAGGCTCCGCCCTTTCAGCACGTTGTCCGCCGAGAAGAGCGGCCCGATCGCGCGAAGAAGCTCCATCGCCATCCATGGATCGAGCACGACCGGCACCTTCTGCGTGGCGATGGGCTTCGCACCGAGCTTTTCGACGGCCCGTTGTGCGGCGCGCTGCCCGACGCGGGCGGGCTGGAGCTCGCCGAAGCGCCGGGCCGCCTCGCCGTGATAGCCGATCTGCCGATCGCCGTTCTCGGATGCGACCGCGGAGGTCATGGCGCCGCAATACGACTCGCGGAATGACGCGCGCACTCCGGTGGTCGTCGCGATCATCGTGGTCGACTCCGAGTCGCTGTAGGTCGTCTTGCGGAACTGCTTCACGCGGGGGTCGGCCCCGCGCGCCGCCTCCTCGACGGCGAGCGCGATCGCGCCGCGCTCGCTCAGAGGCCGATCGCCGATCCCCGCTTGATAGATATCGAGATCGGCATCGTCGATCGGCCGCGTCGCAAGAGCGAGATCCTCGTCGCGCTCCGTCAGCGCGGACATCCGGCGGGCGGTGTCGACGCACGCCCGAATGCCTTCGCCCGAGAGGTCACTCGTGTAAGCGAAGCCGAGCCGCTGCTCATCCAAGACGCGAACGCCAATGCCCCGCTCCCCGCGAGCGATGACCGCTTCGATGGCACCCTCTTTGATCTCGACCGATCCCGACTGGGCCTCGCGTAAAAAGACTTCGCCAGTCGCGCCGGTCGCCTTGAGCGCACCGAGGGCCGCATCGACCGTCGCGTCGTTGGTGAGGCGTTCGCTCATGTGGAAGCGCCCAGAGGCCGGCGGGTCCTGTCCCGGGGTCGGGGGCGCGCGCTCGCCGCACCCTCCCCACCTTCCGCGTCGTTCGCTTCGCTCACTCCGCGAGGCGGGTCCCCGGGGCACCCGCGGCTCGCGCACACCCCGCTCACCGGTGCCACCCGCCAGCCGGGGCCGACGCATGAGCGAACGCCTTAGCAACGACGCCACAGTGGATGCGGCGCTCGATGCGCTCAGGGCGACGGGCGCGACCGGCGAAGTCTTTCTCCGCGAGGCCCAGTCGGGTTCCGTCGAGATAAAGGAGGGTGCCATCGAAGCGGTCATCGCTCGTGGGGAACGGGGCGTTGGCATCCGAGTGCTCGATGAGCAGCGGCTCGGCTTCGCTTACACCAGCGATCTCAGCGCAAACGGGGTCCGTGCATGCGTCGACATTGCCCGACGCATGTCTGCACTCACGGAACCCGATGCCGATCTCGCGCTCGCAAGTCAGCCGATCGACGATGCCGATCTCGATATTTATCAAGCGGGGATCGGTGATCGGCCTCTGAGCGAGCGCGGCGCGATCGCGCTCGCGGTCGAGG
>DATLPP010000148.1:0-6821 GCA_035535615.1 Candidatus Udaeobacter sp. | reverse complement strand
GCTCCATGCCAGTGCCGCGTGCCTTTCGGGATCAGCGCGATCACGCCGGGGGTGAGGTCGTGCTGCTCCTCGTCGGTCGCGATGAGCCCGTCGCCTTCCGTACACATGAGGATCTGATCGGTCGTGTGCGTGTGCCACCGGTTGCGCGCGCCGGATTTGAAATGGATCTCCGACAGCCGAAGATCGGTACTGTGCTCCCCGCCCACCGCGGTGAACGAGTCGACGTCGCCCGAGAAGATCTCGGCGACGCTCCTGTTGGGTTTCCGCATCTCGGGCTTGATCACCCGCACGGGCGGATGGTCGCACGCGTCGGGCAGACTTGACCACACAGTGAATGCACCGCTCGCCGTCGAGGCGGTTGGCCTCGAACGCACGTACGCATCGGGCCACGCGACCGTCGCCGCGCTCGCAGGTGTCACGCTCGGGATCCGCCGTGGCGAGTTCGTAGCCGTGATGGGTCCGTCCGGTTCCGGCAAATCGACCCTGCTCAACGTTGTCGCGGGCCTCGAGCGGCCGACCGGCGGGACGGTCCGTGTCGAGGGGGAGGACCTAGCGAAGCTGGACGAGGAGGCGCTCGCTCGCCACCGGAGCAAGCGCGTCGGCATGGTCTTTCAGGCGTTCAACCTGCTTCCCCGCTTCCGCGTCGTTGACAACGTCGCCCTGCCGCTCGCCTTCTCCGGCGTGCCTGCGCCTGAGCGCAGCCGCCGAGCTCGCGCGATGCTCGAGCGCCTGGGGATGAGCTCGCGTGCCGAGCACCGCTCGAACGAGTTGTCGGGCGGAGAGATGCAGCGCGCGGCCGTGGCCCGCGCACTGATCGGCGAGCCGGCGATCCTTCTCGCGGACGAGCCGACCGGAAACCTCGATAGCGTCAACGGCGCCGCACTCATCGCCCTCTTCGAGGAGCTGCACGCGCAGGGGCAAACGGTGCTCCTCGTCACACACGACCCGCAGGTCGCATCACACGCCGAGCGGACGATCCGGATGCGCGACGGCCGGGTGGTCGACGAGTGAGGCCGGGCGATCTCCTCGGCATGTCGCTCGGGAACTACGGCCGTGCGCGACTTCGTTCCGGCCTCACCACCGCGGGCGTCGCGATCGGCACCGCGCTCGTCGTCCTTCTGATCGCCCTCGCCACCGGCGCGGAAGACAACGTGCGCCGCTCGATCTTCTCGATCGGTGACCTGCGCCTCGTCACGGTGCAGCCCTTCCAGCCCGGCGCGAACGGACTTTCGGCCGTGCCGCGCACGATCACCGACGACACCGTCGCAAAGCTGAAGGACGTAGCCCACGTCGATGGCGTCTATCGACAGTTCGACGCGCCCCTCGGGATGGTCGTCGAAGGCGGCGACGACGCGACCATCCGGCCGCAGGGCATCGAGCCCGGTGCTCCGGTCGATCGCGGCGATCTCCTCGCGGGGCGGCACCTCGAAGCCGGTGACCGGGCCGTGGCCGTCATCCCGGGGAACATCGCCCGGCTGGTCGCGCCGAACGCCGGAGCGGCGATCGGCAGGACGGTGACGATGCGGGTCGGCGGCGCAGTGAAGCTCGGCAGCACGCGGATCGGCGGAAGCGGGACGCCGCGCGATTACGCGGTGAAGATCGTCGGCGTTTTCGACGAGCAGGCGTCCCAGACCTCGTTTCGCATCCCGCTCGACGACGCTCTCCTCGCCGGGGCGGAGAACCGCGGGCTCACGCCAGACGCGATCCGCGAGACCACCGGATACAGCGGTCTCGCGGTGGAGGCCGACGACTCGATAAACGTGGCCGACATAGTCAGAGCCGTGCAGGAGCTCGGCTTCTCATCGTTCTCGCTGAAACAGGTGGTCGAGCAGATCGATCAGGGCTTCGGCGTATTCAAAGGCATCCTCGCGGGGATCGGCGGCGTCGCGCTCCTCGTCGCGGCGATCGGGATCGCGAACACGATGATCATGTCGGTGCTCGAGCGAACGCGCGAGATCGGGATCATGAAGGCGGTGGGTGCGTCGCCTCGCGACATTCGCGCGCTGTTCCTCGCGGAAGCCGCGTATGTCGGCGTGTTCGGCGGCATCCTCGGCCTCGCGCTGGGGCTCGCCGGCGGACAGATCATCGACCGGATCATTCGCCAGCTCAATCCTCGGACCAACCCGGCGGCGATCTTTGTGGTCGGGCCGGACCTCGCGCTCGGCGCCCTCGCGCTGGCGCTGGGGGTCGCGCTGCTCGCCGGGTTCCTGCCCGCGCGCCGCGCCATGCGCATGTCCGCGCTGAGCGCCCTGCGGTACGAGTAGGAAGCATATAGCACGGCTCCGTGGTATATACCACGGGCCCGTTGTATTTGGCGTAAGCTAGCGAACGTGGCGCGCACCGGCCGGGACATCTCGCTCCTTTTCGACCTCTTTGCGGTCTACCAGCGAGTCGGAGGTCTCGTCTCCCTAGCCCTTGACGGCGCGGGCCTGAGTGGCGACGAGTACGCCGTCTACAGCGTTCTGTTCGACCTCGGACCGCTCACCGCGACCGAAATGGCCGGGCACCTCGGCATGCCACTCACCACGGTCCTTGATTACCTCCGAGTCATGGATCGGCGACGCCATATCGATCGTGTCCCGCATCCGGTCGATGGACGGGCACGACAGGTGCGCCTTAGCCCGCAAGGACTCGCCGCGCACAGGCGCGCCCATGCCGCCTGGGAGCAAATGGCTCGCCTCGTCGAGTCGTCGCTCGCGCTCCCCGTCGCGCGGGTTCGCCAGTCCTTGCACGCGCTCGACGACGCAATAGTCGCCGCCGAGGACAAGATCGGCGCCCGCCGCCGGCGAGCGTGACGACGCGCGGTTGCCTCGTTTTCTTCGTTGTCGTCCTGTCCGCGTGCGCGACGGCACCTGCGGCCAGTCCGTCGCCGGCAGCGACGCCGACCCTCGCGGGCCTGGTCGCGCAATTCGATTACGACCGGGCCGCTTCGATCGATCTCATCACCGGAGAGGCGGAGTCGGTCGCAGGCGTCGTGGTGCGATCGATCACGTTCGCGAGTCCGCGGGGCGGACGGGCGAGTGCGCTCCTCTTCGTACCAGCGGGGGCGGGCCCGTTCCCGGCGATCGTGATGATGCCTGGCAGCAATCAGCCGCCGGCCAGCTTTCGGCCGACCGCGCTCGAGATCGCAACACGCGGAGCCGTCGTTCTCGTCGCGGACCAGAGTCAGACGCGGCCGGGACATACGCCGCTCTACTCCTTCACAGCTGCGGAACGAGACGACTTCGTGCAGACGGTCACCGATGTGCGGCGCGGCTTGGATGTGTTGGCGGGACGCGCCGACGTCGATCCGCAGCGACTCGCCTTCTGGGGCTTCAGCCACGGTGCCTTCATCGGCGGGATCATCGCCGGCGTGGACCGCCGGATAGCGTCGTATGTTCTCCAATCCGGGGGCGGCGCCGATTATCTGCGCGCGAATGCGCCGCAGCGGCTGCGCGAACCGGCGCTGAGTGCGTATCTCGCGACGCTCGCGTCGGTGGACCCGAATATCTACATCGCCCACGCCGCGCCATCCGCGGTCTTCCTGCAGAACGGATCGCTCGACAAGACCTACACAACGGAAGGCGTCGCCGCCTGGCAGACCGCTGCGAGCGAACCGAAGAGGATCGCGACCTACGCGACGGACCACGGCCTCGACGCGGTCGCGACCGCCGACGCGCTCGCATGGCTCGCGTCACGGATCGGAACGCGATGAGACGTTTGACGTTGTCGATCGTTGGGATGTCGTTTGTCGCGTGCGCCGCGACTTCTGTAGCGACGCCGCCCTCGCCCACGATCGCCACGACGATCGCGGACGCGCGCGGAACGCTCGCCCAGGCTTCCACCGCGCGCAGCCCGGCGGGCCCGCTCTATGTGAGCATCGTCGAGACCGACATGGGGAGGGCTGGCGCGATCACCGAACAGCGCGAGCCCGGTTTCGAGCTCGTACTCGCTGGCAGCGAACGCATCAGAGTCGGCACCGCGTCTCCGATCAGCGTCGGGGGTGGTCAGGCTGTGTTCGTTCAGGGCGATGCCGTCACACGCTTCGAGTCGGACGGTATCGCGGTGTCCTATTTCGTGAGCCTCCGCCCGGCCGCGTCACGCTCTCGCACCTTCACGGCAGGCCGGCGTGCGCTCTACGAGTCCACCGACCTCCCGCTAGCGGCAACACCGGCAGGCCGGTACCTCGATGCGTTGGTGCTCTTGGTGCTCCAGCCGGGAGCTGTCGTGCCGCCGCATATGCATGGCGGCATCGAGCCCACCTACGTGATCGAGGGGATGATCGAGCTCAAGGTCGCGGGTCGCCCCGCAGAGCATCTCGGACCCGGCGGCGGCGACACCGTCCTACCCGATACCCCACTCTTGATCACGAACGTCGGGTCCACGGTAGCCCGGGTGCTCGTGATGCTTGCGACTCCCGAGGGTCGGCCGGTGCAGAGCTCCGCGAGCCCTCCCTGAACAAAAAGAACGGCCCCGTGGTGGATCCCACCACGGGGCCTATGTGTCTAGCTCAGAGCCGGACTACGCGGCGAGACCGCGCGTCTTGGCCGTTGCCTCATCGACTGCTTCGAGATCGATTTCGATCTTCACTTTCTCGCCGACCAGGACGCCGTTCGGGATCGGCATGTTCCAGGTAAGGCCGAAGTCGCCGCGGTCGATGCTGACGGTCGCGGCCGCACCGAGGTGCCGCCCGCCCTGTCCGTTCTCGACGAAACCGATCAGCTCAATGTCGAAGCTCACGGGCCGCGTGACGTCGCGGATGGTCAGGTCGCCGCTCGCCGTGTAGTGGCCGTTGCCCTTGGGAAAGATCGCGTTGCTCTTGAATGTGACCGCCGGGTACTTCTCCGCATCGAAAAAGTCGGCCGATTGTAGGTGGCCGTCCCGCTTCGCATCACCGGTCGTGATCCCCTTGATCGCCGCCACCACCTCGAAGTCGCCCTTCTCGGGCTGCGCAGGATCGAGCTCGATGCGGCCGCTGACCTTGCCGAGGCTTCCCCGGACCGTGCTGAGCATCATGTGCTTCACGGAAAAGGTCACCGCGGTGTGCGATGGATCGATGTACCAGAACATATGTTTTCCTCTCGCCGGTGGATCCCGGCTTTAGTTGCTGATACAATCAACTGGTTGCCTACGCAAGTTATTCCGACCAGCCGAAAGCGCCGTCTCCAGCCGGCTGAGCTTCGCGCTTGGCGCGCGTTCATGCTCGCGTCCGTGTTGGTCGCTCGAGCACTCGACCGGGACCTCCAGCGCCAGGCCGGTCTGACCCTGGCGGAGCATCACCTGCTCGCGATCATCAACGAGGCCGCTGCAGAGGGCATCCGACCGACCGACCTCCAGCTCCTCTCCACGCTCACCAAGAGCGGGCTGACGCGGGCCGTCGATCGCCTCGAGGCGCTCGGTTTGATCGCCAGCCACGTCTGTCCGACAGACGGTCGCGGTCAGCTACTCGTGCTCAGCGCCAAAGGGCGGCAGAAGCTCCGCCGGACGGCGCCGGATTTTTTCCGCTCAGTCGCGCGGAATTTCGCGGATCACCTAACCGAACGCGAGACCGAGACACTCACGAACGCTCTCGGGCGCGTCGCCGCGGCGGACCACGCCTAAAAGGGCCCGGCGAGCTCCGGCGGCGCGAAGAGCAGCGTCGGCTTTTGCCACCACATGTCGTCATCTTCGCCACGCGCCTGTCGCATGAGCGCCGCGATCGTGTCGGGTGGCTGGTCCCCGGCCGCGGCGACGATGACGATCTGCCCGGAGCGGAGCGCCTTCTTGTAGCGGGCGGTGATGTCCTTCGGCACACCGCCGTTGAGGATTTTCTGAAGCCGCGCCATCAGACCGCCCCAGCCCTTGCCTGGAAGCCATGCACGATCCCCTGCGATGAGCTCGGCTCGGCGGCGATCGCGCGCGATCACTGAGATGTCCTGTTCGTGCATCCCCGATTCGCGCAGCAGTGTCACCGCGGAGACCGCGGCGTCGTCGTCTTCGAACGCCGCGGCCGCGACCATCCCGCCCGCGAGCTCCTGCAAATACGAAGTAGTGGCCAAGGAGACCGAATCCTAGCGATGCTGGGATGTCGGGCTGCGGCCGGACCGAGGGCCCCCGCGCGGTGGGGCACCGGCCGGAGGCCGGGGGGTCCGCCGCCGCGTAAAGAGGGTTTCGGTCCGGCCGCAGAGTCGGATCACGCGCGCCACGCGAGGACAGGAATTCGCATCTCCTCGGGACTCATGCCTCCGTGAGATCCGCGATGCCGGAACGTCTGCCCATCCACTTTCACGATGCTCGCGGCGCGATCGCCACCGAGCATCGCGAGGACCTCTCCGACCCGCTGTCGCGCGATCTCGGGATCGCCGCGCCCGAAGAGGCCGGCCGCGATGGCCTCCTCGCGATCGAGGAAGAAAAAGGTCTCGGGATAGCGGCGCTCGAGATGTTGTTTCACGCGCTCGGCCTGGTCCGTGTGCAGGAACGCGAGACGCGGTTCTCCGGCGATCGGGTTCCGAAGAAGGGAGCGCAGCTGTTCGTCGCCCACGAGATCGATGAGCCGATCGGGGTCGGTGAAGGCATGGCCGTGATCGGCCGTGAGGATGATGAGCGTGTCTCCCGGCGGTCGCGCCCCGACCGCGCGCTCCAGCGCCCTGTCGAAGAGCGCGGCCTCGGTCGCGTGGTCGGCCGACTGTGGGCCGGAGACATGAGCGACGGAGTCGATCCCCGCCCAGTAGGCGTAGACGTACGCGGGCGCGTTTTTCCACGGGCGCTGCTCGAGAAGATCCCTCAGCCGCACGCTCATCGAGGACGGCAGGTAGTAGCCGGCATATCCAGCCTCCGCCGCGTGCATGCGGGTCATCGCCTCG
>DATLPP010000147.1:0-4787 GCA_035535615.1 Candidatus Udaeobacter sp. | reverse complement strand
GCCGTTGCCGCGGAAGACACCGACGACGACCTCAAGCGCGCGAACTCGGAGACGTCGTTCCTTCAAGAGACGTTCGCCTTCTTCGAGGGCATTCGCCCCGGCGACATGGCCACGATCGACAAGAAATACCGCGCAAGGCAGGTCCGCTAGTAGGAGGACGACGCTTCTAGGAGAAAGCCATGTCCTCCGCCATCGTCCTTGCGACCACCGCCGAGAATGCCGAGGCGCTCCTCTCCGGCGAGCGCGACCGAGACCACCGCCGTTTTCCACCGAAGAAGCTGCCCGCACGCGCCTACCTCGCGGTCGTCGGCACCGGGTCGGTCGTCGGCGAGTGCGAACTCGGTGCGGCGGAGCGCCATACCGCGAAGGGCTGGGCCCTCCCGGTGAGCAAACCACGTCGCTACCGCAAGCCGCGCCCGGTCGCCGACTTCGGACTAGTGAAAATCCCACGCTCCTTCAGATATATCGAGCGGTGACAGCGTCACGTGGCGCCGCGGGTGGCACGGGGGAGCGGGTTGTGCGCGAGCCGTTGACCGGCCGCGTCGCTCAGGATTGTTGCAGACGGGGGCGTAGCGGACCGGTAGGCGAGCGCGCGACCCCGACCCCGGGACAGGACCCGCGGCGCCGGACGCGACTGGTCACTCGGAAGTGGACCGCCTCCGGTATTCGAGCCGGATGAACCGGGGCACGAAGGGAAGGTACTCGCGTTGCTGTCTCGCGGACAGCGAGAAGAAGTCCCCGATGATCTCCCCGGTACACGACGGACTATCGCAGAGGCACTTCGAGCGATACGAGCCGAACGCGTTCAGGCGATAGTCGATGGTGATCTCCTCGCCGGCGCGGATGCGCCTCCAGGCGAACACGTTCACGCCCGTGCGCATGGCGCTCGGTTCGCATGAGTGATTGAGATAACAGCCTGGCGGCAGCAGAACCGCGCTCCGCGCGTAATCGAGCTCACAGAGATGCCGCCGGTCTTCGCGCGAGAGCGAGCGGATGCTGGCGTTCGCGACGATCCGTCCATGCCGGCGACGGAAGATGAATTCACCATTGCGGAACGACCGCAGGGCGAAGACGCCCAGACCCTCGCGCCCCGCATCGCGTACGGCGACGTCGATGATCACGGATGGTTGGAGCTCGCCTAGTTCGCCGGGCGCCATGTGAATGTGACGTGGGTGATGAGCGCTCCATCCGTTTCGAAGGTCCAAGTCGTGTAGTTGGCGAAGTGGCCGGGCGATCGCGTCAGACCGCGAAGGATCACGGTCGTTCCCATGACCGCCTCCTCACGCACGACCCGCACGAACGGCGGGGCCATCCGGATGAGCTGCTTGGCGCCTTCGCGACCTTCGAGCTGGCGGTCCCCGCCGGGCAGCTCGATCGCGACGTCCTCGGCGCAGACCGCGGCCGCCTTCTCGGCGTCGTTCGATTCGAGCGCCGCCATGAAGGTCTTCGCAGCCGCCAGCGGGTCCGGCACTCAGCGATTATTGATGACGTGCGGCACGCCAGGTCGCTTCTGCCGTACATCGCGGCCGCCGGTGTGATCGCGGTGGGCTCGATCGCGCTTGTCTATGCCACGGTCGACGCGGGAGGCCCGGCATCGCCATCGGGCGGTGGGACCGCCGCGCCGCGGCAGCTTTCCTCCAGCGGGCGGCTCGCGTACTGGCGGCAGAGCCCGTCCGGCGGCTTCGTCCTTTGGGCGTCCAATTTGGATGGCTCGGAGGCGCGATCGCTCACAAGCCTTGCCGCGAACACCTCCAGGCCATTCGGTACGCGCTGGACCGGTGACGGAAATGCGGTCGCGTACGTGACCGATCTGGGGATCGGGGTGATCAAACTCGACGGCACGCGTACCGATATTCCCGTTCCGGCGGCGGTGCGGAACGCGGGATTCCGCGTGATCGATCAGCGATGGTCGCCGTCGGGAACGCGGGTCGCGGCAACGCTCCAGCGATCGACCGATGGGAAAACCGAGACGTATCTCAGCTCGCTCGACCGTCGAGACATGGTTCGCGCCGGCGAGTTAGGAAACGCGTTCGCGGGCGACTGGCTCAGCGAGGACGAGGTGCTCGTCGAGTCGGACACGGGCATCCTCGGGGCGGTGCGAGCGCCAGGACAGCCAGTCCGGAAAATCGTGGACCGGTCGGCGGCATCACCGTTCTTCGACGGGAGTCGGGTCCTCTTCCTCGAGGGTGTCGTTACCACGACCGGGAATGCCACCGGGCTCTTCGTCACGAACCCGAGCGTCTGGAGCGTTCGTCCCGATGGGCAGGATTTGCGTCCCGAGGGACGGCTCGAGGTCGCCGGGAGCTACCGGCTCGACGGCGTCTGGCCCGACTCGCGGTACCTCATGCACAGCGGAGCCGATCAGACCCAGTTCCTCGTTGGCCCGCGTTCGACGAGTCTCGCCCCATCGAGCCTCCTCCGGCGGGCCGTCGTCAGCGCGGACCGCCGTTTCGCCATCGGCTTCGGCGGGTCGCGCGTTGTGCGGATCGACCTCACGCGCGGGCTCAGTCCTGCCGAGAGCGCCTTCGTCGTATTGCTCGACGGTGTCATCAGCGCGGACGCCTGGGTCCGCCGGGGTGCTCTCCCCTAGCGGCGCCGGCGCTATTCGATCGGCGACGAGCGACGCCGCGAGCGCGAGACCGAACACGTCGAACGGAACGCGGAAGCGCGGATCGCCGAAGTACACGATTGCTGTGGCGAGCGCGAGCGAGAGCTGGCCGAGCAGCATGAGCTCGCCACGCCCTGCTCCCAGTGGCCAGAGTCTCCGGATCTTGCGGATGGTCCCGACCACGATGAACGGCAGGAGAAGCGCGTAGCCGACGTTCGCGAACGACACGACCTGTTTCAGACCTTCGTCGTTCGAGGGCGGCCACGGAATGGTCGACAGACCCATGTCGTAGATATTCCGAACGATCACGCGAGCATGGGCGAGCCCGTCAGCCGCGATGCAGCTCATTCCCTGCGCATAAAAGAATTCCTGGTCCCAGATCTGATGGTCTGGGAAGACCGCGTTGCTCCCTCGGTCGAGCTGAGTGGCCACGGGGGTCTGGAATTGGTACATGAGAGTCTCCGGGGTTCCGGTGGTCACGCGACGGATGTTGCAATGACCGAGATAGAAGGTCACGCCGCTGTTCTCGCTGACCCCCACCACGCGCCCGACGATCAGCGCCTCATGCGCGACGACGAGCGCGAGGACGAGGGCCGATCCGGCAGCGAGCGCGATGAGCGGCGCGACCCGGACACGAACGCGGCGTACCAGCGGGAACGCGGCGAGGACGATATTCAGGGCGAACGCCGGACGGATCGCGGCCGCCATCCCTCCGGCCAGACCGCCGAGGAGACCGTCGCGGGTCGAGAAGAATCGCACGCTCCGCTCGGCGAGCCAGAGCGAGAGCACGAGAAAGGCGAGGCCTGGTGTCTCCGAGGTGAAGAACCCGGCGTACGCGATGTGCAGCGGCCAGAGTGCGCAAAGAGCGGCACCGAGCGCGGCAGCGGGCGGCGGCAAAAGTAGCCGGAGGTAGCGCCACATGAAATACGGCGTCAGAGCTGAGAGGACCATCCAGAGAACCGCGCCCGCGGTCAAACCGTCGCGATCGGGCCCGATCAGCGCGAGCGGGATCGCGAGGAGGACGCGCGTGCCTGGCGGATAAAAGGCGTCGAACCGCTCCGGCTGCGCCAACTGGGCGAGGTGCATCGCCGTGTCGACGTACGTCTTGGAGTCGGAGTAGATGTTGTCGAGCGGAGAGTGCAGGACCAGCACCCAGACCGCGCGGATCGCCGCACCGACAATGATCGAGACGCGCGCGACCGCGGCCCAGTCCCACTCACGGAGATACCGCACGTTCGGCTGGTGTGCAATCGGTCTGCCACCCGCCTAGAAGACCGGCGCGACCTCCCGGAAGCGGCGCATCACGTCGATGTGCGCGTCCAGGTCCGGTAGCGAGGCTCCGGCCGTACGCAGCTCGAGATGTGTCATCCCCATATCTCGGAACACCGCGGCTCTGCCCGCCCAATCGTCGGGCGACCCCGTCGCTGCGACCCGTCCTTCAACGCCGACCCGCGCTGGATCGCGCCCCGCATCACGCACGTATGCGTGAAATCGCTCGAGGGCGGCACGGCCTTCGTCGTTCGGCGCCAGATGTGAGAACCACCCGTCCGCGAGCCGCGCGACGCGCTTGACCGCGACCTCTTCGTCCGCGCCCATCCATATCGGTATGGGCCGCTGCACCGGCAACGGTTTGATGCCGGCGCGGTCGATGCGATGCCAGCGACCGGTGTAGTCGACGAGCTCCTGTGTCCACAAGAGACGGAGCACCTCGATCTGCTCCTCCACCCGCTTCGCCCGGTCGCGCCAGCTCATGCCGAGCGCTTCGTACTCGACGTGGTTCCAGCCGATGCCGGCCCCGAAACGGACGCGCCCGCGAGAGAGGACGTCCAGGGTCGCGGCCTGCTTGGCGAGGAGCGCCGTCTGACGCTGCGGAAGGATCACGATCCCGAACGCGAACTCGATCTTTTTCGTGATCGCGGCGAGGTAACCGAAAAGGACGAATGGCTCGTGGAAAGCGTCGCGATGCGTGTACGCGCCCTTCCACCAGGCGGGCCGATTCGCCGGATCGGCGCCGAGAACATGGTCGTAGGCCACGATGTGGGCGTATCCGAGATCCTCGGCCGCCTGCGCGAACGCGGCGATGCGTGCGGGATCGTCGCCGATCTCTTGATGCGGGTACACGACGCCGACGCGCACGGTCGCATCATGGCACCCGTGGAGATCGAGCACCGTCGACACG
>DATLPP010000146.1:0-9062 GCA_035535615.1 Candidatus Udaeobacter sp. | reverse complement strand
GGCCTTCACCACGTTCTCGGCCTCACCGTCGACCGACACGTCGCCCTGGATGACGGTCGCCTCACCCCCACCCTTCTCAACGAGGCCTTTCGCCTCCGCCGCGGCGTCCGCGTTTCCTTTGTAATTGATCGCGATGCGCGCGCCGTCGCGCGCGAGGCGAATAGCGGTGGCGCGTCCGATCCCGCGGCCCGCGCCGGTGATGAGCGCGGTCCGTCCTTTGAGCTCGATACCCATGCGCTGCCGAAACTAGCAGGGACGCCGTCTAGAAGGGCGGCTCCGTCGACGGCCGGCGCGCCATCTGCTTGATGAGAAGCTCCCCGATGCGGCGCGCCCCTTCTTCCTTTGTGAGGTCGGGGTCGAAATCGCCGCCCTCCTCCTCGGCGAGCTCCTGGAGGTAGGCCGACTGCGCGTCGCTCATCCCGCCCGCTGCCTTCGCCTTGGCCGGCCGCGATGCGGCGGGTTTCCGCGTGCGGCGCGTCGGGGCTGAGCGCGCGGAGTCGCCCTTATCGCGATTGAGAAGCTCATCGATCCGCCGCGACGCGGCGGCCTTGCTCAAGGTCGCGTCGAATTCCTGGCCGGCGTCCGTCGACAGCCGTTTCAGGAACGAGGCCTGCGAATCGGTCATCGGCTCGCCGGCGCTTTTCCACTCCTCGGGTGGTCGCTCGAGCGGTTTCGGCACAGGCGAGGTGCGTGCAGCCCCGGTGCCAGCGCCTAGGCGGCGCGAAAGATGAGCGAGGCGTTATGTCCGCCGAAGCCCATCGAGTTGGAAAGCGAGGTCTTAATGGGCCGCGCGCGGGCCTCGTTCGGCACGTAGTCGAGGTCGAGCGCCGGGTCCGGCGTCTCGTAGTTGATCGTCGGTGGCACGCATCCGTCGCGCATGGCGAGCACGCAGGCCATGGCCTCGAGCGCGCCCGCGGCACCGAGGAGGTGACCGGTCATCGACTTCGTCGACGAGACCATGAGCTTCTTGGCATGATCGCCGAAGACCTTCTTGATGGCCGCGGTCTCCTCCCGGTCGTTCGGTTGCGTCGACGTGCCGTGCGCGTTGATGTACTCGATGTCCGACGGCTTCATGCCGGCCTGGTCGAGGGCCATCTGCATGGCGCGCGCGTTTCCCTCGCCCTCAGGGGACGGCGACGTGATGTGATAGGCATCTGCCGTTGCTCCATAACCGACGACCTCGCCGTAGATCTTCGCTTTGCGTGCGAGCGCGCGCTCGCGCTCCTCGAGGATGAGCACCGCGGAGCCTTCCGAGAGGACGAAGCCGTCACGATCCTTGTCGAACGGCCGCGACGCCTTCTCGGGCGCGTCGTTGCGGCGGCTCATGGCGTGCATCGTCGCGAAGGCGCCGATCGGAAGCGGGAGCACGGCCGCCTCCGCTCCACCGGTCACCATGACATCGGCCTGCCCCCGCTTGATGAGCTCGGCGCACTCGCCAATCGAGTGCGAGCTCGACGCACACGCCGAGACATGGGTCAGGCTCGGCCCGCGGACGTCGAACTGCATCGAAATCTGTGCCGATCCGGCGTTCGCCATGAGCATCGGCACGAGGAACGGCGAGAGCCGCGACGGGCCCCGCTCCTTCATCAGGAGCACCTGGTCGATCAGTGTCTCGATCCCGCCGACCCCGGTCGCGATCGCGACACCGATCCGGTCGCGATCCGGCCCGCCACCCTTCAAGCCGGCGTCCTCGAGCGCCTGCGCCGCGGCGGCGACCGCGTACTGCGTGAAGCGATCGGTGCGGCGAATCTCTTTGCGGTCCATGTACTTCGCGGCGTCGAACCCCTTGATCTCGCCGGCGATCTGCGTCTCGTACGGCGATGGATCGAAGCGGGTGATCCGGCCGATGCCGCTCCTACCGTGAACGAGCGCGTCCCAGGTGCTCTTTACATCGAGGCCCAGTGGCGTCACCGCCCCGAGGCCGGTCACGACTACGCGGCGGGTCACCGCGGCGCGGTGGCGCGGTCCCGCAGGGCCGACAGCGCTCCGGTGATGGAGAGAGGATCCGAGACGTTGAGGAGCTTCACGTCGGCGATCCGCTTCACCAGGCCGTTGACGACCTGGCCCGCGCCGATCTCCACGAACGTCGACGCGCCGCGTTCCGCCATATAACGAACGGAGCGCAGCCACTCGACCCGATGCGACAGGTGGCGCACCAGAGCGTCCGGGATTGCCGAGGCCGAGAGGTGCGGCATCGCGCTCACGTTGGCGACGATCGGCACGACCGGCTCGTGGAAGTGGAGGGTGCGCATGAAGGCGGCAAGGTCCGGACCGATGCGCCCCATCTCCGGAAAGTGGAACGGCGCGGAGATGCGGAGCGGCACGACCTTGCGCGCGCCGTGCCGGGTCAGTGCCTCGCTCACCTTTAATACGCTCTCGCTGTCGCCGGCGATGGTGACCTGGGCTGGCCCGTTGTCGTTCGCCACGACCGCACTGCCAAGCGGCAGCGTGTCTTTGATCACTCGCTCGACCTCTTCGGCCGGAAGGCCGACGATCGCGGCCATCGCGCCTTTCGCGCCTCGCGACGCGGCGAGGCGGCCGCGCTCGGTCACAAGGCGGAGAGCCTCCTGGAACGTGAGCACACCTGCCGCGACGAGCGCGGTGAATTCGCCTAGCGAATGGCCCGCGACGAAGCGCGGGCGCAGCGACGCCGGAAGCGCGGCGACGCCGCGCGGCTCGACACCGTCGCTCGAGCGCCGGCCGAGCTTGGCGTTCACCGACTCGATGAACGCCTCCAGGATCGCGACGCTCGTCGTGAGGATCGCGGGCTGCGCAACCGTCGTGTTGTCCAGGTCAGCGGACGGGCCGTCGAAGCAGATCTTCGACAGCTCGTATCCCACGGTGCGGTCGGCCTCGTCGAAGATCTCGCGGGCGCGCGCCGACTGCTCGTAGACCGCCCGGCCCATGCCGACGATCTGCGAGCCCTGCCCTGGAAAGACGAATGCGAGATCGCCCACTTGAGATGCAACGATAGCGGCCGCACCTCGTCACGTCGAGGCCGACGAATTATTCCGCTACAGTGGATCTGTAGTGAATCGTCGATACGTTCAGCGCGAACGCGCGCGCACAACGGCGCGGACGTCGAGCGCCATCGAGTCCGCGGCCTTACGCGAGGTCGCACGCCGCGGATACGCGAAGCTGCGCGTCAGCGAGGTGGCGCGACGCGCGCACGTCGCCCCGCGCACGGTCTACCTGCACGCACCGACAAAGGAACGTCTTGTCGACGCAGCGCTACGCGGACGGGCGGAGGGCTTGATCGGCCGCATCGAGCGATGGCGCCCCCGCGGTGAGACCGCGGACTCGGTACTCGGCGAGCTCATCGCGATGCACGAACGTGAGTACCGTGCCGAATCCGTCCTCCTCGAGACGCTCGTCGACGGCGCTCTCCCGAGGGACGTCGCCGCGCTCCTTCGGGAGCTCGACGGCGTCCGCCTGGCGATCATCACGCGGACGATCAACGACCTCGGCCGTCGCGGCGGCCTCAGGGTCCGCCCGAGCGACGCCATCGCGCTCGCCCACGCGCTCCTTTCTTATCCAACCTGGCGCACGGCGCTTACCGGGCCGGGGCGCCGGCGCGCTCCGCGGCTCATCTACTCCGCCCTTCGGAGCGCTCTCCTTTGACACTCCGCGCGTAGGCTCTTGGATATGACCGCAGCCTCCGCCGCGATGGTCGGGACTCTCACCTCTGGTTCACGCGGTCGTTGGCTGGCCTGGGCGAGCGTCGTCCTCTACGTCTGCGCAACAATCGTGACCTTTCTCCTCGAGGTGAGGTTCGTCGGACGGGTCGAGGTCCTCGACATATGGGTGGTGATCGCGCTGGCGGCCTCGGGTGTCGTGGGTGCGTTGATTGTCAGCAGGCATCCTCGTCATCCGATCGGCTGGATGTTCTGCGCCGCGCCGCTTTTTTTCGGCGCATCGTTCATCACCCGCCAGTACGCAATCCTCGCGCTCGTCGTGGCGCCCGGCACGCTCCCGTTCGGGCAAGCGATGGCGTGGTTCGGTTTCTGGCTAGAGATTCCGGCGATCGCGCTCTTCGTCCTGTTTCTTCCGCTTCTCTTTCCCGACGGACACCTGCCATCACCGCGGTGGCGACCGGTCGCGTTCGTCGCCGCCGCTGCAGTCGGAATTACGGTGCTCATCACGATGGTCGCGCCGAACACCTACGCACCCTTCTACCCATCAATACGCAACCCGGTGGGGCTCGACCAGTACGCGCGTGTCTTCGACGCCATCGAAGGAGCTCTGCAGGGTCTTCTCCTGGCCGTCGTTGCCGTCGGCGCCACCGCGGTCTTCAGTCGCGTGCGAGGGGCGGGCGCCGATGAACGACGGCAGATCAAATGGTTTGCGTATGCGGGCGCCGTTCTGGTCGCGACGTTCGTCGTCGAGGCGCTGGCGCGATTCGTCCCCTCGCTCGCGGGTCTGACCAACGTCCTCGCGGGCGTAGCCCTGAGCGCGTTCCCCGCGGCGGTCGGCATCGCGATACTGAGGAATCGGCTCTACGACATCGACCTGATCATCAATCGGACCGTCGTCTACGTCCTGCTCACCGCGGTGCTGGCCGGCGTTTACTCGGCCGCAGTCGCCTTCTTCCAGCAAGTGTTCGTAGCGATGAGCGGGGAACACTCCGATCTCGCGATCGTCATGACCCTGTTCGTCCTCGCGACGGTCTTCACCCCGATCAAGAACAGCCTGCAAGGCACCGTCGACCGGCGGATCAAGCCGACTTCACGTCCCGTGACCGCGCGCGCGATGGGCATCGACGACCTACTCATGCTGTCGGAGCTCCATGACCGCGGTGTCCTGACTGACGAAGAGTTCGCCTCGAAAAAGAAGCAGGTGCTCGGGATCTAGCCGCTCTCGGCCATCCGCTTGAGCTCGCTGGCCCGCGAGGTGAGGAAGCGCCGCATGTAGCCGGTGAGGAGAACGCGGTCGACGATCGCACCGATGGGCCCGAGCGGACTCGCGAACGTGAACGTGTCGATCATTGTCGTCCCGCCGTCGCGCGGAACGAATTCGTGGACATGATGTAAGGACGCGAAGGCCCCGCGCACCATCACATCCTCGAACAGACGCGGGCGTTCGAGGCGGGAGATCCGAGCTGTCAGGCGCTGGCGTACCCCGAGATGCCGCGCCTCCCAGGTGACCTCATCGCCGAGCTCGAGGAGACCGATGGTGACGCCGCCTACCGCGCGCTCGCCCGTGCCCCCGGTGGAACGTAGGTGTGCGCCAACGTCGCGCGCGAGGTCGAAGCAACGCTCCGGTGGCGCGTCGATCGTGGTCGCGATCCGGATCGTCGGCACCGAGCCTCGCCTAGCTCAGGCCCTTTTCGATCTCGAGCTGGCCCGCGACGCCGTTCAGCTCCCCCTCCCACTTGTGGCCCCGGTCATGAAGTCCCTCGGCGAAGCTCGTCGCCAGCGCTTCCTGCTTGATGAAGTCGCCGTAGCGTTCGAAGACGCGCCCGATGGGGCCCGCATAGCGGAGCACGATGCGGTCCGAGATATCGAGCCCTGCCTCCTTGCGCATGTTGTTCAAGTGGTGCGCGAGCTCTCGCGCGAGCCCTTCGAGCTCCAGCTCCGGGGTGACCTTCGTTTCGAGGGCGACGGTCGCGCCGGCATCGCGGCCCACTGCGTGTCCGGGCGCGCCTTCGTGCGAGATGAGGACTTCGGTGTCCGAAAGGTCGAAGCCTTCGACCTTGATCGTCCCGTCGCGCCGCTCGTAACGGCCCTCGGCGAGCGCCTGTCGTACTCGCGGCAGATCCTTTCCGAGCTTCGGTCCGAGCACTTTGAGGTCGGGCTTCACGGTTTCTCTTACCAGCCCCTCGGCCGCGTCGCGGATCTCGATCGCCTTGACGTTGAGCTCCTCCTTCACGATCTCCGCAAGCTCGGAATCGCTGTCGAGGGCTCCGTGGTCACGATCGTTCGCGTCGAACACCACGATGAGCTTCGGGAGCGGCATCCGCGTCTTCACGGCGGCCGACGAGCGCGCGGCGCGACCGAGCTCGACGACGCGACGCGCAGCACGCATGCGGCGCTCGAGATCGTCGTCGATGAGCGACGCGTCGAACGGCGGGTAGCTCGCGTGGTGTACCGACGCCGGCGCGCCCGAGGTCGCGCGGCGCACGAGGTTCTGGAACATCTCCTCGGCGATGAAAGGCATGACCGGCGCGAACAGGCGGGTGAGCGTGGTCAGCGCCTCGTACAGGGTCTGATACGCGGCGAGCGAGTCGCGCTCGGAGCGCGCCTTCCAGAAACGAGAACGGTTCCGGCGCACGTACCACGTCGACAGGTCGTCCCAGAAGGCCTCCATCTTCAGGCAGGCCGTCTGCGAGTCGTAGGCGTCCAGCGACGCGCGCACGTCACGCACCAAACGGTTGAGGCTCGAGAGGAGCCAACGGTCGATCAGCGGGCGTTCGCGCGCCGCAACGACAGCGCTGGTCGGATCGAACCGGTCAAGGTTCGCGTAAGTCACGAAGAACGCGTATGTGTTCCAGAGGACCAGCAGCTTACGCTTGACGTCGGAGAGCACGTTGTATCCGAACAACACTTTGTCGGCGGGATTGAGGCGCATGTAGAACCAGCGGACGATGTCCGAGCCCGCTCGCTCGGCCGCCTGAGGGAAGTCGATGAAGTTCTCACCGCTCTTGTGGAACTCCTCGCCGTTCTCGTCGTAGACGAACTCGTGCGAGAGGACCGTCTCGTAGGGCGCGCCGCCCGTGAGCACGACGCTGAAGAAGAGCTGTGAGTAAAACCAGAGGCGGATCTGCTCGACGTTCTCAGTGATGAACTCGGCGGGGAACCATTTCTTCCAGTAGTCGCGGTCGTTAAGCCAGTTCAGCGTCGAGAAAGGCACGATGCCCGCGTCGAGCCAGACGTCGCCGGTCTCGCGCACGCGCGTGCTCTCCGCCTTGCACGTCGGACACGCGAGGATGACGTTGTCGATCCAAGGGCGATGGAGCTCCTGCAGTTGGTCGAGACCGCGCACTGCGCGCTCGCGCAGCTCGTCCTCGCTTCCGATGATGAAGAAGTGTCCGTTCGCGCATGTGTAGAACGGCATCGGCAGGCCCCAGTAGCGCTTCCGACTGATGTTCCAGTCGCCCATGTTGTCGAGCCAGTTCTGCATCCGATCTCCGGTGTGGGACGGAAGCCAGCGCACCTTCTTCGCCGCCTCCTTCAGCTTCGGCCGCAGCTCGTCCATCGAGATGAACCACTCATCCCCGACGCGGAAGACGATCTCCTCACGGCAGCGCCAGCAGATCGGATAGCTGTGGGTGTACGCGAGCTCGCGGAAGAGACGACCACGCTTGCGCAGGTCATCGGCGATCTCGTGCGCGACGTCGCGCGCGTCTCTGCCCTGGAGCCAGCCAAAGCCGGATACGAAGTGCGCGTTCTCGTCGATGGGCACGAGGACCGGGGCTTTCTCGCGCTTGCCGAGAGCAAAGTCCTCGGCCCCGCAACCCGGGGCGATGTGGACAATGCCGGTGCCCTCGGCCTCGCCGACCTCATCCCACTCGATAACCTTGTGCGCCGGTGCCGCCTCCGTGCCGGCGGGGAGCTCATCGAACGGACCGGCGTAACGCAGACCAACGAGGTCGCGACCCTTCACGGTCTCGACGACCTCGGCGTTGTGCCACTTCGCCTGCGCGAAGACCTTCGCTCCGAGGATCAGCAGCTCCGGTTCGGTCGCGCCATCGGCGAGCACGCGCACCTTGACGTAGTCGAGATCCGGATGGACGGCGAGCATCACGTTCGCAGGCAGCGTCCACGGTGTCGTGGTCCAGGCAAGGAAGGACGCACGTTGCTTCGCAAGCTCGGCTCCCCGACCCTCAGCGAGAACTGGAAAACGGACGTAGAGCGAGTCGTGAGTCATCTCCTTGTACGAGCCGGTCATCTCGTGCTCCGCGAGGGCAGTCCCGCAGCGGGCACACCACGGCATCGCGCGATGGCCCTTGTAGAGCCAGCCCTTCTCGTGAACGAGCTTCAGGACGCTCCAGATGTGCGAGATGTTGTTGTCGGTGTAGGTGTAATAGGAGTTCTCCCAGTCCATCCACTGGCCGAGCCGGATGGACTGTTTGGTGATCGCGGCGGCGCTGCGGTCGACGCGAGCGCGGCACGCACGCGAGAATTTGTCGATCCCGTACGTCTCGATGTCGCGTTTGCTATTCAGGTTGAGCTCGCGCTCGACCTGAACCTCCACCCATAAGCCCTGGCAGTCAAAGCCGTTCTGCCAGCGCTGGTCGAAGCCCTGCATCGCCTTGTAGCGCTGGTAGAGATCCTTGTACGTACGTCCCCACGCGTGATGGACGCCCATCGCCTCAATGTTGGCGGTGATCGGTCCATCGATGAACGAGTAACGTGGCCCGCCGGCGTTCTTGCGGCGCAGGGCGTCGAAGCTTTTCTCGCGGTCCCACAGGTCGAGCACGCCGTGCTCGAGCTCCGGTAGATCGAAACCCGACCCGACCGGTGTGAATCGCGCTTTCTGCTCCGTCGCCATCTCCGCTCCTTTCCTTCTCGCACAAAAACAAAACGCCGTCCCGACATCTCGGGACGGCGTCAGCCGTGGTACCACCCAAGTTGACGCGGCTCGCGTCCACTCGCTGCGCCTCTAACGGTGCGCGGTCCGGCCGGTTCTACTCGTTCTTCTTCCGGCAGCTCAGGGTGGATAGCCCCTCGAACGCTTGGTGATGGCGAGTGTACGTGTCTCGCCCCATTGATAGAAGGCCTCGGCGGCGGGTTGATCGGTCCTCGGCCAGGCGTCAGTCATCCGTGGCTGACCACGCCCGAAATGACGATCCGGATTCCGCTATTTCGCTTTTCGATACCAAGCATCGGAGGCGTACGGCTCCTGCGCGTCGTCCAGCGAGGGGTTCTTGATGCCGAGTCTTTCCATTTCGTCAAACCAGCGATCGCGCTTCGACTCCGGCAGTCGCCGCCCGCACCAAGGGCAGTACTCCACGAGGAGGTAACTCGTGCCGCCGTCGTGGACGATCAGACCGTACTCATCGAACGGAGCCGACCAGTAGATGACATTGTCCGGACAGTCGAATGGATCGGCATGCCGACCAC